>JAJFJJ010000031.1 GCA_021774195.1 Nitrosomonas sp.
GGAGTGATGAATAGGACAATCTGTCTCTCAACCGTTGATTGGAAAAACTTCGTTTTACCTCAAATAACAGAGTTTGTCCAGAATTTATACCTACCTTTATGTTTTAATTAATAATACAGGGAGAGCGTGAATCCGCCGTGAAGGAGTAATAACGAGTTATTGCAACGAATTGCAACACAGCAAAAATGAAAGAATAGCGTGCTATAAACATCATAGCGAGGCTCATCCAAATGGTGTCTATCATATTAAAAATATGATTCGTAATTTCATAAGGTTGTTTGTTTTTGTAGCGATCAACTGAGGAACTTAGGTTAAAGAACTGACATTTAAAAATTAGAAGAGATTAATATTTATGGGAACAGCAATGGTTGCTGACCGCCGGTCTCAGGATCGTCGGCTGGATGTGTCATTTTTATGTGCGTATCACTTAGGTGTTAAGACGGGGCGACGCAAGACTGAAAGGCGTTTAAATAATAAAAATTCGGCCTATATTGATCATTACCCGTGGTTTTTAATGTTCGTAGTAGTCGGTATCTTGCTGTTGAGTATCTGCGATGCTATTTTTACATTACAGATTTTGGCGAATGGCGGGAAAGAATTAAATTGGTTTATGGCGGTGCTGATTGAAGAAAGTGACAGTAAATTTATTGCTTTTAAGCTAGCGTTGACTTCGCTTGCTTTAATTTTGTTGGTTATTCATCATAACGTACAGTTGACGAAGAAGTTACGAGTGCGACATCTGAAATACATGGTTCTGGTCGGTTACAGTCTGTTAATGGGTTATGAGTTGCATTTGTTAAGACTTGCTGTTGCATAGCAATCGTTCTGATTGTTCAAAAAAACGCACACAGTTTTAAGGGGCTTGGTAAAATGTCTAAGAATTTGAGTTTTTCAATAACTAAAGGATGAAAATGACAGATAATGAAAAAAAAGTAGTGATTGACGGTAATGAATATTTGCTTTCTTCACTCAGTGACGAGGCCAAAGCACAGATCGCGAATTTGCAGTTTGTGGAAAATGAAATCGTACGATTAAAAGCAAGGTTAGCCATTTCCAGTACTGCAAGATTAGCTTATCAGGCAGCATTAAAGAATGCACTTCCAGCGGAAACACATTAATAGTGACAGTGCTTAATTTCTAACACTAAAGTAACTTGCGATTTTTTGTAAATCATTTAGAACCAGTGTGCCTGCCGTTAATTGTAAACGCAGGTACGCGAGTAAGTAATTATAACGTGCTTCTGCTAAATCACGTTGTGCAGTGAAAAGTTGTTGCTGTGCATCTAGTAAATCTAAATTAATTCGGATACCGCCTTGAATACTTTTTTGCGTGGCATGAACGAGTAATTCAGCGGAGTCCACGGCAAGTTCTAGGGACGTAATTCTTTTGATGCTGCTGAGCAATAGTCGGTATTGTGTGCGTAGTTCAACCAAGACGTTATCAGTCATCGCGTCAAGCTCGGCTTCTGCACGTGCATGATTTGCTTTTGCTTGGTTGGTGATGGCATTCACGCGGCCACCGGCGTAAATAGGAATATTAACTTCAACACCTATGGTTGCCAGACTGACATCCCGGTCTGCAGTAATAAATGAAGCGGCCTTGTTTCTGCTCAGGCTGGCAACTAAGTCTACCCGCGGTGCATGGCCAGAATGACTTTTTCTGATTTCTTCTTTGCCAGATGTTATCGTATGGCGCTGTGTGACCAATTCAGCATTCCGATCAAGTGCTAATGATCGCCAACTATCAAAATCAGGTAATTGTATGGCATGAACCTGGAACATATCAGACAAGTGATTTAATTGAATCACTTCTTGTCCTACAATCGCTTCGAGTTTAAGTTTGGCAATTTCCAATTCATCTTCTGCTTCTATCACTTGCGCTCTAGCCAGTGCATGCTTAGATTGTGTTTCAAGCACATCGGTGGTGGTGCCTTCTCCCTTCTGTAACATATGTTCATTAACTTGTTTGAGTTCTGTCAATGAATCCAATTGTGACTGGGTTAGTTTTAAATGATCTTGTGCTAGCAGGGTTCCCACATAAGCTTCGACAAGCCTAACTACAAGTTGCTGACTATGGCCGGTAAATCTTGCACGACTGGTGTTGGCAAGTGCTTGCCCTTGTCGATAACTCGCAACCGCTTCCATATTTAATAAAGGCTGGCGTAGTGCTAATGTGCTTACCTGGCTGTCAAAGTTGAGTGCGCCATTCCTGGATGCATTTATCCCTGAAAACTTTTGTGTCCCGGTATTTTTGCTCTGTGTATGCGTAATAGACAGATTGGGTAGGAGTCCCGCAAGTCCAATAGCTTCTTCTTGTTGTCCCGCTTCATTTTCATGGATTGCTGCACGGTAGATAGGGTCATGTTGTAAGGCTGCCTCATAGGCATCTAGCAGATTCAGTGCTTGACTGGTGCTGATTTGTCCTAAAAGAGTAAACAATAGAGTAATAATAAAAAGCGTTCGGTGAACAAGCATTATCATTCTTCACTCATGGCTGAATGGAGACGATCAAGAATAGGTTTGAACATATAGCTCACCAGTGATCGTTCTCCTGTTTTAACAAAAATTTCTACCGGCATACCGGCGCGAACTTGGTGGTGAGCCAGTAATTTCATGCCTTCTGTAGTAACTTTTACTTTTAAGTTGTAATAGGGTATGCCAGTATGTTCATTAGTCAAGCGGTCAGCAGAAACACGGGACACAACGCCAGGGATGTTTGGTGTTTTGTTTTGATTAAATGCGGAGAAGATTAAATCAACATGTAGGCCAGGATGCACTTTGTCGATTAAATGCACGGGGACTTCTCCTGTAATCACTAACGTGTCTTCATTGGGGACAATGTCCATCATGCGAAAACCGGGACTGATCACCCCGCCTTCTGTAAATATATCCAGGCCGACAACTATGCCATCGACAGGTGCTTTGACTTGGACATTGTCCAATTCAAAATCTTGAGCCAATAATCGGCTATGTAAGGATTCTGCTTCACGCTGGATATCAGATAATTGCTGTCGGACTTCTTTTTGATGTTCTTCTTGACGCTGAATACGGCGTAATAATAATTCAGAAATTTGCCGTTGGATACGCCCTATATTACCAGTAGTTTCTGAAATTTCTCCTGTTAATCTTGCGTGGTTGCTGTCCATCTCAAATACGCGATTGAGCGGAACATAACCATCCTCAGCCAGTTCTCGCATATTATTTAATTGTGTATTCAATAGGCTCAATTGCTTTTGCTTACTTATTTCTGACGCTTTAAGACCTGTTAATTGCATTTCCAATCCGGCAATGTTTTCGTCAAGTCCGGCAATTTCATGCTGTAATGATAATTTTCGGGAGGTAAATAACTGTCTTTGTAGGATAAGGTTGCTGATTACTCTGGGATCATCGCTGGTTAATAATGATGATGGAAAGGTAATCTCGTTGGCGTCATCGCGTTCGGCAATTAAGCGGGCTTCAACTGCACGTGCCGAATAAAGTTGTCCACGCGTAATCTCGGCCTGAGCATTGACTTGTATATCATTCATTTCGACTAATACTTGCCCGGAGCTGACTGTTTCCCCTTCTTTAACTAATATCTTATCAATAATTCCGCCGGTTTGATGTTGTACTGCTTTACGATGGCTAGAGACAGTGACCGTGCCGGAAAGTGGTACACCTTTGTCTAATGGTGCGAGGAAAGACCACAATAAGAAACCACCCAGGCCAACAATAACAATTCGCCATCCCAAGCGTGAATGTGCCGTATCATCGGTTTTTACCATTTCTTGAGATGGGTTCTCAATCGGAACGATATCTGTGATTTTTGTTTCTTCAGCCAAGGGCTTCATATTTATTCCAGTGGTTGATCAGTGATTTAGTTTATGAGGCATCGATATCAACAACGTTAACAGTCTGTGCGGCTTGTTTTTTCCCCTCTTGCTGAGCCAGTTGCGCTTGTTGGGCTTGCTTCTGTTGTTCAGTCAGTTCGGCTAAAACTTGGTTGGTCGGTCCAAACATTTTAGCGATGCCATCATGTAGTAATAGCAGTTTATTGGTGACACTAATGACGCTGGTGCGATGTGTGATCAAGATGATCGTTTTGCCTCGTTTACGCAAGTCAATCAAAGCAGCCAGTAGTGCTTGTTCACCGATGTCATCTAAATTGGAGTTGGGTTCATCCAAGACAATTAACGAAGGATCATCATACATGGCACGTGCCAGACCAAGTCGTTGTTTTTGACCGCCAGAAAGACCGGCACCTCCGTCACCTAATGGGGTATCATAACCTTCCGGCATGTTCAAAATCATTTCATGAACGCCAGCTCGCTTGGCGGCTAAAATCACTTTATCGGCGTCAATCTCACCGAAACGGGCGATGTTTTCAGATACTGTGCCACTGAACAGTTCTATGTCTTGTGGTAGGTAGCCAACATGTGAGCCCAGTTCATCCTTGTTCCATAAATAAACATCCGCACCATCCAACCTTACTTTGCCGACAACTGCAGGCCAGACACCAACCAACAAGCGGGCTAAAGTGGATTTCCCTGAACCACTGGGCCCGATGACACCTAAGACTTCACCGGCGGCAATGGAAAAGTTTAATCCTTTAATAACAGCGACTTTAGACCCTGGTGGTGCAGCGGTAACATTTTCAACTGCAATGATCCCTTGCGGTTTGGGTAATTTCATTCCTGCTTCTCGAGCTGGGTTCTGTTCAAGTAGCTTGGTTAGGCGTTCATAGGCGCTACGGGTACTGCCAAATTGTTTCCATACACTGATTAATAACTGAACAGGTGCAATTGCTCGGCCTAATAAAATAGAAGCGGCAATCATCATACCGGGAGAAATTTGATCGTCCAGCACCAATAATGCACCCAATCCCAACATCATGGACTGTAGTGCAACGGTGGAAGATTTGGAAATCGCGGTAACAATGCCAGATTTTTCACTGGCTTCTGCTTGTAGATTCAAGAAGCGGCTGTGCAATTTGTACCAACGTGCTTGGAGATTAGGTAACATCCCCATGGCTTCAATAACCTCCGCATTGCGTAAGTTGTTGGAGGCCATATTGGTGGAGACGATTGCCATCGCATTAGCTTTTTCCAGAGGGTCGCGTGATAATTTTTCGTTAATGTAAGCTAATATTATTAATACGGTTGTGCCACAGATAGCAAAAATACCGAGCCATGGATGAAACAAAAAGATAACAAAAACATAAATGGGAAACCAAGGGGCATCAAAGAATGCAAATAGTGCGTTACCGGTCATAAACTGGCGTATATTGGTTAAGTCTTTCAACGCTTGACCAGCATTGCCGCCACCTTGCTTTAAATTTTGTTCAAATGCCGCGGTGTAAACGCGTTTGTTGAGTTTGGTATCCAATTGTGCGCCAACACGAATCAGTACAAATGTACGCACATATTCCAGTGCACCCATAAAAATATAAGCACCCAGCATAATGAGTGTCAGCATAAGTAAGGTTGTTTCATTGCGGCTGGTTAATACGCTGTCATAAAGTTGCAGCATATAAATGGCTGGCATGAGCATTAACATGTTGATCACTGCACTGAAAACACCCGTGGTACGGAACGCTTTCTTGAAGCTGGCTAATACCTGTGCTACTTCATTCTCTGGAACTTTAAATTTGGATTTCATTTAGCAAAAGTTATTTATTATTTTGTTGCCAGTCATCAAATATGATTGGGTAAATCTTTGTTTATTAGCTTAAATAATCTGGGGTGGAAACTAAAGTCTCTTTTTGCTTCAGAACTATCAAACACAAGATCCTGATTCATTCTTTCTGCCATAGCACTGGTCCAGTGTTGATAGCGTGGATGCCATCTAAGTAACAAAAGCACTAACCGAAATATCCACAGTGGCACTGTAATAATATGTGGCCGACGATTTAATGCTAAAAATATCTTTTTAACCATCTCTCGATAAGTCAGCGTATCTTCCCCTGTTAGATTATAGGAACGATTTTTTAAATTTAAAGTATTAAGTGTTGTAAAACACGCAAAAGATACATCGTTAACGTGAATGGGTTGTCGTAAACCGTGAGCAGCACCAAATAAAGGGAAAAAGCCAAAACGATTTATAAAGCGTGCAATTTCTGATACGTTTTTGTCTCGACCATAGCCATAAATTAACGTGGGACGCAAGATGATCCAGTCTATTCCATGATTTGCGGCCCATTCTTGTACTTGGTTTTCACTATCCATTAGTAATTGTGCGGTATGCTGTTCCGCGCGGTCAGACGAGTCATATTTGCTAAAGCGACTGGTGGATGAGAGTATAACAATGCGCTTTATACCATAAGTTAGTAAAAGATTAAAATGTTGTGACAATGTCCAGATGGGGGCGACGCAAATCCAGTAATTGATTTTTTCATGGTTGCAATGGGGCGTTTCTACGCTGGTGTCAAATTGTCGCCAGGTGACTTGGTCAATATGTTGTGTATTGTTATTGTGATAGCGAGAAAAAGCGGTAACGCGCCAATGGTGTTGTCGTAATTGTTTTTGTAAGCATTCGCCGACTAGGCTGGTTGCTCCAATTAATCCAACATGGCGCTCATCCATGCTTGAAAGTGGCTAATTGATAAAGATAGCGTGTCGAATGGAATAATACTGTGGCCGCAAAACGTAGCCAGATGCCACATGTCACACAGATCATCAATATTTTAGGGTATTTGTGACGAAAGAATTTCTGATAAAACCGTAACATTCCTTTGTGTTTGTGCCAAGTGACAAAAAATGGTCGTGCGTGACTACAAGTACCGCGATAATGGATAACTGGTGCATTCGGAACGAAAAAGATTTTCCAGCCTTTGAGGCGAAAACGCATACACCAATCAAGATCCTCGCAGTGCAGAAAGTAGCCTTTATCCCAATTGCCTACGGTCTCAATAGCATTATGGCGAACCAGCATCAACGCGCCAGAAATGGCTTCAACTTCAATGGGCAATTTAGGCAGTGGTTTTTTATCGAGATGGAAATCAAAGAACATTTGCGGCCAAAATTTTTCTAAACGATATAAACCAAATGCACGAACAAAAGCACGCCACGGTGTGGGGATAGCGCGGCGCCCACCACCTTGCTCAGTACCGTCAGGGTTAATTAAGTAACCACCGACCATGCCGATTTTTTCATTAGATTCAATCGTGTCGGACATGTTTTGTATTGTGTTGGGTTGGAGAATGCAATCCGGATTTAAGAATAGAATATATGGTGTGTTAATGGACTTAAGGCCTAGATTACAGCCCGCTGAGAAGCCAAGATTGATATCTGAATGAATAATTTTGATTTGGTCATTATTGGGGAAGCGTGTGTTTAAATCGGCAATACTTGTGTCTGTCGATGCGTTGTCGACGATTGTAATCTGTTGGACCTGACCCAGAGCGGCATTTACACAATCACTTAATAGTGACCCAGCGTTATGATTAACGATCAAGGCAGATATAGCGGTGGCTTGAGAGTAATGCCGATTCATTTGATTGGTCATCACTTAAGAAAACGATTGCGAGGCAACCAGTACATTATTTTTAGTAAATCAAGACAGGAACAGACCCGTGTATATTGAATTTTCTTTCTTTTCACTAAATATAATTTAAGTTGCCTAAATGCATCCCATTTGGCGAGAAAGTATGGTTTGAAGCGGCCAGAAAGCGCAAATTTAACACCAAGTACAATTGCCATACCTAAATGCAATGGGAGTAGAACTGGCATTAACGGGGTGGGGATGTTTTTAAAGAAAGTCCAGGTTAAGTTACGGTGTCCGTGATAAATTGAGAAATCACTGTTACGGCCAGTGATACCAGAACCGACGTGATGAACCCTGGCATCAGGGATTAATTGGCTCACACCGCCTGCAAGGCGTAAGCGGAAACCGAGGTCCACGTCTTCAGAATAAGCGAAATAGGATTCATCGAAACCACCTAATTGTTTAAAAGTATTGGCTTGATAAACAGCTGCCGCCGCACAGGCTGAGAAAATCTCGGTTAATTCAGACGGTGTGGATGATCGTGATGATCCGTGGCCGTGCCGCCAGTGTAAACCGGAGACATGATAGTTATCGCCGATACCGTCTAACTGTTCAGGGTGATTGGCGTTGATCAATGTACAGGCAAAACAATGGATAGATGGTTTTAACTCAATATGCTTCTTAATAATTTCCAAACAATCGGGTTCTGGGTATGCATCTGGGTTCAGCAGGAAAATCCAATCAGCCTTGGTGTGTTGTGAAATGGCTAAATTATTTGCCGCAGAAAATCCAATATTCTCTGTTAGACGAATTAATTGGCAGGGGAAAACGGTGTTCTCAGGTATGTGCCATGATTCATCAGTACTGTTATTATCCATGACAATAACTTCGAAACTCTGAAACGTTTGCTTTGATAAAGCAGAGAAGGTTTTGCTCAGCATACTTCCTGAGTTGTAATTGACGATGACAACTGAGAAGAAAGGATTGTTCATAGTCGATTAATAGTGCCCCCTTAATTGATTAGACCCCGCCCGCAATAATAATCATCCAGCGTTAATTGTTCTAGAATATCTTGTTCTGAACGAGAAGCATGCTTGATAAACGCTTCGAACAGCGTCTGGGCGGTATCTTGAGGCACGACAAAATCATTTTTTAGCTTCTCTCTTATGCCAATACTATGATGAACAAAATCCATAATGCCTCGTTGTATTTCAGCACGTGCTGTCATCGCTTGACGTTCTTTTTCCGATAAATCTCGATATTCAGGCCGCAGTGCTGTCTTGTTATCTTGACAGTGATATTGCACAATCTGCGTATCATCGGAGCTTAACAGTTTTTCTAGAGAAAAGCTTTCTTTAAGTATTGTTGGGAGTTCAAATAATGGGTCGACATAATGCGCAAAACACCCTTGAGTGATTACCTTATGTTGTTGCGCAACTGTCTCGGCTTGTTTTTTGGTTGCAAGGTAGTAACCATGAATGGGTTTTTCGGTTAGACGATTCAGATAGCTTTGAATCGTGCCAGAATAGCCAATATCAACAATTGCTGATAATTCTTTTGTGTCTATGCCTGATTGATTGACATAAGTTTGTAAACCTAAGTATTCTTTCTTAGCACAGTTTAGGATAGGTTGTTCGAGTGCCTGTAATAGTGGGATAAGATGATCAATTTGTTTCTTTTCAACCGATACAAGCTTGTTTTTTGGCCAGATACCACGTTTTGCTAAAGACTTGTATTCTGCGTCAGTTAAAACTAATCCAAAACGTTCTTTGAAAAAGTGAGTTATCGGTGTGGGGAAATACTCTGTACGAGCAATTTCAAGGATGTCATCAAAACTTGAGATCATTGGAACCGAGACTGTGCGACGAGATAATACAAGGTAATTAGATGGAAGTGCGTTGGCGTCGTCAGACACCCACTGATCGTATACCGTTTTAAGGATTTTCCCTTCGCGAGCAAGGAAATACAAGTGTTTAATACCGTCGGTTGTTGCTTGTTTTATTAGCCACTGAATAAAGGATAAGACAAGCGGTCCGGCAGTGGTATACCCGATAGACCAAGGGGTAGGGGGAACGAAATCAGCGGGGTTGTAATTCGGGAAAAATATAGGCTTAAAGTTTTCTTGTACAATCAGCCCTAAAGTAAGCTGTGAATTTAAGTCATCTTGATGGCAAGCTTGTTCAATTAGTGGTTCCAAACGAGGGGTCGCACGTGCCAACTCTACAGGACGTAAGACATGTAGGCAACTGATGTCTAAACTATCGGGTATCTGAAGATCAGAGTGCTCATTGTCGCCAATGATCAGTATATTTTCTGGTTGGACCTGCTCCTGTGTCAAAATATGATGATAGAGTTCTCCGGTATCTTTACGCAGGCCGATGTCTGACGACAAATACAATTTATCCCATGTGGTGATGTCATGTTTTTTTAGCATTGATTCAACCGTTGATTTGGGTAAATACATATCACTGGCGAGTAGCACGCGTTTGCCTAGAGTTGATGCGAATTTTATTAAATCGACCACTTCTGGTCGTGGTGAGACAGCTTCTAGTTCAATGGATTCTTCTAGATCGCGTAGTTGACGAATGGTCTCTTGTGGAAGCCCTGATAAAGTAGCCAATTCTCCAAAAATGGCATCTAAATCGATATCACGACCAGCCTTTTGCCGAGCTTGGGCCTCAGCGACAGCACGTAATTCGAGATAGGCTTGGCCGATTTTACCTCCCGCTCGCTGGGCAATAATCGTTTTAATATGCTCGGGGTTAAGAAGTGGGCGGGTCAGCAGGGTATCAAAAATATCGAAAATAATGATTTGTATGGCATTATCTGTAAGTCTTTGATGAAAATAATCTTGTGTGCTTGAAAGGTATTGTTCAAAATGCCAACGCGACCAGCCGTTTGATTGCTTGTCTTTAAGAATGAAAGCATTGAATCCACTTTGCTTGGTTGTTAATACAAATAGTCGTTCCAAGCAATGTGCGAGCGTTGCGTCCATTTGTCCGGCTTCTTCCGGGAAATCATTAATGGTGATGCCGGCGTCGAAGAGCGGCCTGAGTGCTTCTGTTTTAGCCCAGAACATTGATCCCGCAGGGAAGTCGAAATACCCTATTGGGAAATCGCTTATGCCGAGTTTATTGCACCAGATGATGCCGTTACTACGATTAGAAAGCCAGGTAAAAGCGGCGTACGGTAATTTTGAAAAGTTTTGTGGATACACAATACCCGCATTAGTTTTGCCAGCCATCAGGTTGAAAATTTTGCATAATTGTAACTTGTTGCCGAATAAACTGGTTAATAGATATTCGCGCCAGCCATCGGTAGCACCATTATTGTAAAGCGACTTTTTGCTGTGTATATGTGCGATATAGTCATATTGTTGTAGTGATTCGCCAAATGTGCAAAACATTGGTGCGATATCGCGTCCCCGGTTGGGGGCAATAGCGACGGTTAGTTGCTTAAGTTGCGGTAGACCTGAGAAAGCTTGCTCGCATTTCTTTTTTGCGTCTTCAGTCGGTGTGGAAACGAACAAATCATAGGGAAATGGCATGTTGCGGAAATGTTGTGCAAATTCTGGTGCTAAATCAGGATAAAAAATATGTGCATGAATGGCGATTTGTCCTGGCGTTTCTAATGGAGTCGCATCAAGCGATGAGGCATCAACCATTCTCGTTATGGACTCACCAGGTGGTAGAGCAACATAATGTTTTAACTGCTGGGTTCGGGTATGCCATCTCTCATAATGCGGCATACCGGAAAAAAATGGCCCGGCTATTCGATAGATTGTGTTTAAAATCGGATTGCGCCATGATGTTGGCAATCGATAATAAATACTTTTTAATAAAGGTTTTGTCTGATTACGTAACCCAACGAGAGCTTCATGATGCTGTCCACGTAAGATTCTAGAGATAAAACGTGCGGGACGAGTGATACGCCAACTGGTTGAGCCTAAAATATGGCCGATAAAGTTTTCTCTGTCTAATACAATAGCTCGTGTTCTATCAATTTCTCCATTTAACCAATTAATTGCGTCATTTTTCTTTTCGATTGCTTTATTTTGCTTTGTTATTTCTTCATTTTGCCTTACGATTTCTTCGTTTTGCCTTACCATCGCTTCGTTAAGTCTAGCAATCTCGTTGTTTTGTGAAGCGATTGTTTTGTGAAGCTCAAGGTTTGTTTGATTGAGTTCCTTATTCTTTTCTTCAGAGGTTATTTGTCCGCCGAGTCGGGTAAATAATCCTTTAAGTAATGGGTTGTTATTTTTATGTTTCCATTGGGAAATAAAATTTTGAATGGACTCTGGTTGCGTTGCGCCAACAAATAGTACCCCCAGGCCATGGGAATGCTTAAACTCAATTGAAGGGTAGGTGGTTTTTAATTCCTGCCATAGTTTCCAAACACCAAACCCACGTTCATATACATTAATATCATGAAACAAAATAATGCTTTGATTGGATAATTTGGGTAGCCACGTTTCAAAATCGTGTTTTACCGCTTCGTAGGTGTGTAGTCCGTCGATGTGGAGTAGATCAATGGTGTTTTCACTAAAATGGTCAGTCGCTTCGTCGAAGGTCATGCGAAGTAAGGTAGAAAATGCCGCATACTTTTCATCGTGATAAGTTGAAAGTGATTGAAAAATATCGTCCTCATAATATCCGCTATGTTCGTCACCTTGCCATGTGTCTACCGCATAACAGGATGTGTTGAGTTGATTCTCAAGTACTGCTTGGCAAGCGGAGAGATAAGAATTGCCAGAGTGTGTGCCTAGTTCAACAAAGGTGGCGGGTTTTGTGGTGGCAATCAGCCAGGCCATAAATGGAATATGTCCAACCCATCCAAAGGGTGGTGTAACCCTATTAGGGTGTATTAGCATTGCGTTATTTAACATTTGTTGTGGGTGCATAGATCTGATGAGTAATTGGGTTGCCAGAGATGTTCTAAAGTATTCCATTGCCACCATTGGCTGGGTGACTTGATGACGTCTTGTTCAAGTTCGTAAACGGCTTGGCATAAACCTGCGCTTGGGTCCTCTGGAAGGGGGCGCAGTTGCGCATTAACATTTTTGCCCTCACAGTGTGCGACACCATAAACCATTCGTGAACCTGTTCTTTGTGCTAAACGCTCAATCCCAACAGGGATGCGAAGCTTGCCGCCAAGGAAATCAAATTGTTTGGTCTTCTTCTCATTGGGCTCATAAACATCCAGCAAAATGATTAGTGTTTTATTTTCGGCCAGGGCTTTGTAAATATCTTTTGTGTTATGACCCTGGGCGATCCAGGGGCCTTTTGCAAAATGCAAGGTTGTGGCCACTTTAAATTGTAAATAGGCGACATCGTCAGGGTCTCGGTCAGGGTTGCCGTCATTAATGTTTTGTGTGACGATTCCGTGGTGTTCGTTGGCTAGGCCGACACGACTGCTCAGCATAGTCGGGCGACCATAATGACCCATAATTAATATTACGCCGTTGCCTTGTTTGCGGGCATGACTTAAGTGCTCAAGGCCTTCTAGTGTTACGAGTGATTGACTGTTTTTGCCGTCTTCATGAGCGAGATGAAAAATATCCATCATTTCATGGGCCATCATTTCAAGATATTCGTTGGCGAGTTGATCTGGATTGAGTGTGTTAGATGGTAAGAATGACGAGACTTGCGGTAAGGCATGTTCAAAAGCAAGTCGTATGGATTGTTGTTGTGACGCATCGCGCATCCAATAAGCTTTTGCTGCCTGATAACTGACGGCATAAGGTAGTCTAGCAAGAAATGGAAAGATGATTTTGTACTGTAACCATTTATTATTCATATCATGTTGCCAAAAACAAAAAGTAATGTATGCGATGATCGGGTTGTAATGGTGTAGGGTTATTGATCGAGAGAGGGGTTGACGCGCCAGGAGTGGGGTAGCATTACCACGCCAAGCTCTGGTCCCGTTTGGTGAACAATCAGTTCGGCCAGTGAGCGTATATGCTCATAGACATGAATGCCTTGGTCACATAGTAAAAAAACATCGACGGTATAATGCCCTTTTAGAAGCCTTAAATTGGGAAAGCGTAATTCAACGTGCGCTTGACCGTCATCATTTTTGCTTAGTATAACGCCATCATTGAGACTGCTCGCGCTAGTTAATGGTATGCCATTAAAGCCATTGATAACAACACCGATGGTGCTGGGTTTTGAGTCATGAGGTTCGCTAACAGTTATCGCCACAGTTAAATCTGTTTTTTCACTTTCCAAATTGAGTTGGTAGTCCTGTATGCCGCCAGCACTTGCTTGTGCTTTGATTATATGCGGGATATTTTCATTCGTGTTGTTTGACGCGTTATCATTTTTTTGTTCTGCTGTTTCTGCTGTATAGCTTGTTTCAGGAAATGTTGCAGGGGGGGTGGCCTCGTTAGTGCCTAATTTTACCGAGTTAATATAATGGTTGTAACTGGCAATGACGCTGGCAGGATCACCAAATTCCACAGCGCGACCTTTATCTAACCATAATACTTTATTACAAATTGCTTCCACCTGATAAAGCGCGTGTGAGCAGAATAAAATCGTTTTGCCAGTTTTTTTTAAGGCCATTATACGTTCAAATGATTTGCGTGAAAAAACGCCGTCTCCGACTGATAATGCTTCATCAATAACTAGGATGTCGGGGTCAACGTTGATTGCAACGGAAAATGCCAGTCGAACATACATGCCGCTAGAATAAGTTTTAACGGGTTGGTCAATTTGTTCGCTGATTCCTGAGAAATCAATAATTTCATCAATACGCTCATGAATTTCATCTTGAGTAAGGCCCATGATGGCTGCATTCATAAAAATATTTTCACGCCCGGTGAACTCGGGGTTAAATCCAGCACCCAGTTCAAGTAGCGCGGCAATCCGTCCTGAAATGGAGAGGTCTCCATAGGATGGTGATAGGGTGCCGCATACCAATTGCAACAGTGTTGATTTGCCAGAGCCATTCTGGCCGATAATACCGACTACCTCGCCTCTGTCAACGGATAAGTCAATGTCGCGTAACGCCCAGAGTTCATTAAAATATTGGCGCTTACCACGCCACAGAAACTGTTTTAGTCGATCTGAAGGTTGGCTGTAGAGTTGGTAGCATTTAGAAAGCTTGCTGACTTTGATGGCTGTGTTGGTATCGACGCTATGCAAGTTAAAGGACATCGGCAAAACCTTTGCGAGTTTTCTCAAACCACCATAGACCGAACCAGGCAGTAAAAATTGCGATCATATAATAAATGATAAGGCCGCCCCAGTCAGGGAAGTTGCCAGCTAACATGACAGACCGAGATTGCTCAATAATAAATGTGAGCGGGTTGAGAAATAGATAATCACGTACTGATTCAGGTAAAGCTGATGCAGGGTAAAAGATGGGGCTCATGAATAACATCATGGTTAATAGTAGGCCGATAAATTGTCCAATATCACGCACGAATACACCAATGGATGCGAGTAGCCATGATAAACCCGTGGTAAGCAGGAGTAGCGGGAGGATGATAAGTGGTAGAAAAATGGATGTCCAGTGAAGGGCGTGATTAGTAATGAGTAAAAAAGCAACCAGAACCAGAAAACTGATGCCGGCATGAAACAGCGCAGAACCCAGCGACACTAACGGTAAAATTTCCAGTGGAAAGATTACCTTCTTGACAAAGTTGACATTGGCGAGGATTAACCCCGGTGCGCGGGACAAACACTCAGAAAACATATTGTAGATAATTAGTCCAACGAATAATAATATAGCGAAGCTGGTTTTGTCATCGTAGATATTGTTTTCATGATCAAGTCGAACTTTAAATACAATGCTAAAAACAAAAGTATAAATCGCAAGCATCATAATCGGTGTGATTAATGACCATAGCAGACCAAGAAAGGAGCCTTTATAGCGGCTTAAAATTTCACGCTTGGTCATTTGTACAATCAAACTGATGTTTTGTCGAAAATTGATGGGTGTGAAGTTTGGTGTGCTGTGTAATGGGTGCAAGGAAAATTGTTTGTGAGAATTAAAAGCATATTATAATCGTATATCAGCTAATTAATCATAATTTGTGGCAGGGGAGCATGGTACCGCAGCAATTTTTTATGAAAAAGCAGTTTTTTATAGAGCTTTGTGAAACAATTGCATTAATAGTGGTTTGCTATAGTGCTGAGTCATGTTGTAAATAAGCAACAAAAATGTTGGGGTGGCAATAAACTTGAGTAAGCCACTTGCAAACCCGCGTGCTTTTGTGCAGAATGCAAGCTAACTTGGCTTTTTATGCAAGCGGTTGTGTTAATTTTGGCGTAAAGAGACAGAGTAAAGACTTGCAAGTTTTTGTATCTTATGTTTCTAATTAATTGTAATTGTTAGGTTTTAATTTTTAATTTTATTGAGGGAGCTCCCATGGCTATAAGTATTGAAGATCAAACTAAACTTCTGAAGGTTGTTACAGGGCTTTTTAATGCCACTCCAGGAAGTGTTTTTTTACCAGATATGGAAACATTCATTGAGGATGTCGGCACACATCTGGAACTAGCAAGAGGGCTTGCTTCAAGTGAGGCCTTCACAGTAAGTTTGGGTGAGGCATCAACATCGGAAGAAATCGCAGCGGTATTAGCTGGTAACTTCGGTTTAGATAGCACCACCGATGCAGGAGCAGCGGCGATCGCTTTTTTTGCAGAAGGGCTTGAGAATAGCGTAAGTGCGGGTGACCTAGTCCATGCTGCAGTTGAATTCTTGGGACAAGAAGATTTAGCAGCCGATTTTGCTGAAACGGCGACATTGTTAACAAATAAAGCGGCGGTTGCCGGAGCATATTCAGCGGTGAAAGGTTCCGATGATTTTGCGATTTTACAGTCTGTTCTGGCTGGTATTACAGGAGCCGCATTACTGACAGATGAAGAAATTGCTGCGATTGTTGCTGATGCTGATGGTGATCCAATTCCGGGTGAAGAGTATGTGTTAACCTATGATACCGATGTCGCAACTGCAAATATTTTTACAGCGAATTTGGTCTTTACACCAGGTGGCGATGATCGTATTAACGCGCTTCAAGATGAAGATATATTGACTGGTACAGGCGGAAACCCGACGCTTAATGCGACAGTGGGTAACGCGAATGATAATGGCGGGACTATTATCACTCCATCGTTGCAAGGGATACAAATACTTAATGCATCATTCACTGGCTCAGGAGGTGGAGCTGGAGCTGTAACGACGTTGGATATGCAAGATGCTAATGGATTGATGGAAGTAAATGTTGACCGTGTTTCGCAGGGCGTCAACTTTGCGGAAATTGCTAATATTCAAGACTCAACAGTCGACAAGCTTTCTGTGACAAACTCAAATTCAAACCAAGCGGGTACTGTTGAGTTCTCATATACGCCAGGCGTGCTTGCAGGTGAGAATGCTGTAGCATTGGGAGTGGATAATGTGCAGGTAGCTGCCCTGAATATTGGTCAAAATACTTCAGGTGTTGGTGCTTTTCCTGGCGGTGCTGGCGTGGGCACGCAAGGTTATGAAAATATAGCCTTAAGCAATAGTGGTGCTAATGTTGTGGGTACATTTAACTTGCCAATGGATACAGGTGTTGATGGTAGCGTGAGTATTACTGGCACAGGATCGTTAGTGCTGGGTGCTTCTGCTAATATTGTCAACAGTGCAAACGCAGCTTTAAATGAAGCGGTTGGTGTACATACAGCGTTAACAGGTATTCAGCAAGCGGGCGGAAGATTAGCAAATATTAATGCTAGTGAATTTGAAGGCGACTTGACTTTAGTATTGGATAACCTGCTGGATGTTGGTAAAGCAGATACATCAGGCGTGGCTCAAGACGTAACAGTTACTTTGGGATCTGGTACCAATACAATTGCATTATATGATGCAGTGCAAACTGGTGATTCACTCATTGGTGGTACAGGTGACGATACTCTGGTTTTCTATTCGGGTTCATCATTAGGAAGTAGTGCTGCAGGTTTTGAAGCATCTTCAATGCTGGGAGATGGTTCTACAGGTAATATTTCGCTGGACTATGACAATCTGCCTGATGCAACAGGTATGACTGTACGCAATATCAGTTCTGCTGCGGGAATAAATGCTGCAGAAGCGCCTGTGACCTTTACCCTGTATGATATGTCAGCAGTTCAATCAACTGGTTTGGCAATTCAGCACGGTACATCATTTAACAATCAAATTACAAATACGATCGTTAGAGCTGCAGTTAAAACAAACACAGCGTCTGATACTGTAGGAGTTTCGATTGATGAAGGTATCAATGTTGATCCTCGTGCTAACTTTACAGTAGATACAGTTTATGCCGCAGTGGGAACAACGATTCCTTCAAGTGGCACATCAACTTTTGAGAATGTTACGCTGACAAATAATGATTCAGAATCGAATTCAATTGAATTAAATGATTTTGCAACACATACAGGTACTTTAACAATTGCAAAAGGTGAGGCTGCAGTTGGTGCAGGCACATTTGTTAACTTAGATGTTGATACTGCTCAAGGTGATGTGACAGTAAATACTACCGGTACTGCCGGTGGTGCTGAAAATCCTAATAATGGTACGCAACAAGGTTTATTTGGTATAGATACAGATGGCGGTACTCTTGGTACTTTTACAGCTCCTGCAACAGTAGCAACAGGTGGTGAGGTTGACTTAGCTAGAACAAGTTGGTCAACCGGTAACATCGTTGATTTGGGTCTGTTGGCTACTCAAGTGCGTTTAGGTACGGCAACAATTGATGCATCAGCTGTCGATGCGGATGTAATCGTTCGTGTTAGTACAAATGTTGCTTCTGCAACGGGTGCTCAAACTATCACTACAGGTGCTGGTAACGATGCTGTTATCTTTGATCAGTTAAATGAATCACACGCAGGTTTGACCATTTCTGACACTGTAAATGCTGGAGACGGAACTGACACATTGCTTATTGATGGACATGGTGTAAGAGTCGATTTAGGTGCATCTGAATGGACAAACGTTTCGAACTTTGAAGCTATTCGCTTAGTGGGTAATCAATCAGCTCCGATAAGCACAACATCTGGAAATAATTCATACAATCTAACATTAACAAATGATTTAATTAACGCTAACGGTGGAGATATGCTAAACATCGTTAATGATAATGATCAGAATAATGATGCGGATGTATTCCTCGATGCTACGGCGGTTAATACAGTAACAACAGCTGCGAATGCTGAATCAGGTGTCACAATTGATGCAACAGGTTTAAATTCAGCAAACCACTTTACATACAATGGTGAAGAAGGAACAAGCAGGACTGCAGACCGTTTCATCTTTAATGATGATAATGTCAATGGCGTAAACGTAATTGATGGTGGTGCAGTTACTAATAATAGTGGTTCAACAACAGCAGCTCTTGCTGCAGCAAACACAGTAGCAAATGCTGATACATTTGAGGTTCGTGATGGTGGTAACGTCACTATCGGAGATTTAGAAAACATTTCAAATGTTGGTACATTTATTCTAAACAACGAAACGGGTGCGGAACAAACTACAAAATTGTGGATTGATGATGCAACTGTTGACAGGTTGGTTAATAGCTATCACACAGCAGTAATTGATACACTTGGCAACCAAGAAACATTAACTATTAATGCAAATGACGGAACAGTAGTTGGTGCCACAGGTCCCTCACGTGTAGAACTTGATGCATCAGGTGTCACGGGTAGAACAGCATTTATATTTACAGATGATGCAGCATTAGGGGCAAATGATATTGTAACTGTTGCTGCAAATGTCAGTGGTGCCGTTAATTCAATAACTTTAGCAGCAGCTAATGCAACAGTGGAAGCGCCGGTTGACATAATTGATACAGTGAAAGTAACTGGATCATCAACAACTTTGTCATATACAGCAGGTGTAAATGCAGCGGGTGCAGTTGCTAATGCGCTGGGTACAATTACCTATACAACAGGTGCGGCATCTAAAACTGATGTTATCAGTGGAGCGGCAGCAAATGCAGTTGGACTTGATGTAACAGAATTTACAGGGACAGCAGCACTAATAGGTTCAGGACTAAATGATGTCTTTACGATTGATTCAACTGGTTTAGCAGCATCTACAATTACAGGTAATGGTAATACTGGTGTTGGTGATACGGTGGTGGTTTCCGAAGCTGTTGGCAACATTACAACAGCAACTTTAACTGCAGCAACACTGGCTTTAGATACAGACGGTGCTGGAGCTGGAGCAGCGGTAACTCATACTCTAGCGGGCATTGAAAATGTTAATTTATCTTCTGTAAATGGTGCGATTACATTAATTGGTGCTACAGCAACGATGTCTGGTGCTAGTGCGGCAGCATCTGCTTTAATTACTGTAGATGGTACTTCAACATTAAATATAGTAACGAGCAACTATACTCCTTCTGATGCAGCATTGTTTGTAATTGCTGGTGGTACCGTAGCAGCAGGAACCGCAGGTCTTACAATTGACTTGTCGAATCAAACTGAAGCTATCAATATTACTGGTTCAACTGGCGGAAGTACTCTTATTGGCGGTGCTGCGGCAGATACGATTACTGGTGGCGCTGGGGTTGATACTAGTACTGGTAATGCTGGGGCTGATGTCTTTACTTATGCAACTGGTGATACAGGTATAACATTAGCAACAGCTGATGTTATAACTGACTTTGTAACTGCATCTGATTCTATAGCTACAAGTTTAGTAGCTGGAAATGCAACTATTGCTGATGGATCAGCCCTAGCTGATTTCACAGCATTTGTAGCAGCAGCTGATGCTGTGCTTACTGCAGGTGCTGGTGTAGATGACTCCTATATTGCATATAATGCAGCAGCAAGTGGTAATGCATGGGTTGTAATTGATGAGGATGACAGTGGATCAGTTGATGCAGGTGATACTGTAATTGTTCTTAATGGTATTGACCTTGTGACTGAAATTGTTGTAGGCGATATCGCTTAAAACCTTTAGTTCGGCATAGCGGATAAGCGAAAGTGCGTCCGCTATACAAAAAAAGCTGAGAAAACCTCAGCCTAGCGATAGGTTGAGGTTTTTTTATGCTCCTCATAAATCAGTTTTTCTTCCATTCTCGCAGACTCAAGGATAAACCCGCTTCGTCAGCAATTTAAGAATTAAAAGGGGTCTAACAAAAGGGGTCACCCATTAGCCAGCCCCTGTCAATAGTACAAATGATCCCCTGCTGTAATAAATAGGGGTCAGAGCCCTTAAAGTATTTGATATCTGGATAATAGTTGTAAACATTTAATGGTTCTTTTGAAAAATGAGTGGGTAAATAATTACATTTTGACGTTTTTTGAGAAGCTAAGGATTAAAACTCTTGCC
>JAJFJJ010000032.1 GCA_021774195.1 Nitrosomonas sp.
GGGGTAAGCAGGCAATTCGCTTTGCGGATGCTCGCAAATATGGATTTTTAGAGGTGCCCATAATTAAACAAGACTTAGCCGGCAGCAAAGATTGTCCATCAATACTTCATTAAGGAATCTGAAATTAAGTGAAAATATGACGTTTCTTGTCACTTTAGGACGAAAAAGCACATAACAGTCCCAAGTTGTTTCGGGCCGGTGATACAGGTGTGATATTTACCACTAGCAGCAGTACTCAACGAAAATTTACCTAGGTTTTTAGAAGTACCTTTGCTTGTATAGCCGGCTGATGTTCATACAAGTCAGCTATATCATGAAACAGAAAAAGTAGTTTGTTTAATGCAAGCATCTTTCTCTGTAAAGCGCCAATGTCTCCTTCGCCAATAACTTCAGCGACCAGTGGTTGTATCCCTCAGGCGGTTCCGGGCAGCTCAATGCCACCAAATGAGCTTCCTGTTCATCGTTCAAATGGGGCCGCTCTGGAGCTATTGTAAGACTCCCTTTCCAGTGCTTTCTGAAACCTTTTTTCAACCAGTCGTTGCCAGGTTCGCTTTATCGTCCGGATGCCAACATCGAGAGATTTGGCAATGTTTTTGTCTTGGAAACCGTCGTCAAAGCGATTCACGTCCGCTTTAAACAAAATTTGTGCCGGCTGTTGTTTGTAGGCAGAAGCCTTTCCCGTTTTTACTAATTTACTGAGTGTTTTGCGCTCTTCTTCACTCAAACGAACAATGTGTTTTTTAGCTGGCACTGATACTCCTCATAAAAAAGATTAAATTACTTCTATATCTTACTCATTTTGAAGTATACTTTCATTTATCAATATCAAGTAGACGGAGTACTAGGTTCCTAAATTACCGATAATAAAATATGGAATATGGCTGGTTTGATATTATTTGTTTGATTTTTTGCTCAGAATGAAGCCGGTTGTGTGGTGTGAAGCATTGTATTTAAATGATTAATAACGATTTATTTGCATAATTTATGAATAATAAAAGAGTCTTTTTGTATTTAATGGGTTGCTTGGGAGTTGTTTTCCTAACGGGATGTATGTCTTTACCTGAGAAAGCAATAGTTTACTCTCCGCCAGTTGCTGTTTCAGCTGCTGTAAAACTTACTGAAGAAAGTTCTAATCTAGATTGGGTAAAACAAAAGCTGTATATACAGTATAGTAAATGGCGCGGTGTTCGCTATCAATTAGGTGGCACAAGTCAGAATGGGGTTGATTGCTCTGCGTTTGTGCAAGTTACATTTAAAAAGAAACTCGGTATAGATCTTCCTAGAACTACGCGGTTACAATCGCAGTTGGGAAAAAACATTAGTAAGTCGGACTTAAAGGCTGGCGATCTTGTTTTTTTTAAAACGGGACCAACAAATAGACATGTCGGAATTTATTTGGAAAAGAATAAATTTTTACATGCTTCCGCTAGTAAAGGTGTCATTATTTCAAAATTAGATAACGTGTATTGGCAATCTAATTATTGGAAGTCTGTCAGAATCTAACTTTGTAACACTTATCTTATAACTGATGTATCAGCTTGAATTACGTGTTCCCCCGCTAGCTGTATTACTGATATTCGGTATGCTGATGTATGGTGTCTCTCAGCTGACGCCGCGTTTTAATTTTGAAATTGACAGTTCTTGGCTGTTTTTTTTGGTTATATTCCTGATTTTTCTGAGTATCGCTATTATTTTTTTATCTGCGCTGACATTTAATCGCGTTGGCACAACCGTTAATCCGCTACGACCAGACCTCGCTTCTTCTCTTGTAGTCTGTGGAATTTACCAGTACAGTAGAAATCCTATTTATCTTAGTTTGACTTTAATATTGTTGAGCTGGGGAATTTACTTGTCAAATATTTTGAGTTTGGTGTTTATTGTGTTATTTGTTCAATACATCAATCGCTTTCAGATTGAACCGGAAGAACGTGCATTGTCTAAATTATTTGGCGAGCAATTTGTCCAGTACCAATCTCAAGTACGTAGATGGTTTTGACCCTGTTTCCCAGATAGTTTTGTCAATAAGTGATTTATATAATCGGTTGAATAAAATATGAATGATGAAATTAAAGAGAGACTGCAAAAAAATGAAACCTGGCTGCGTGGGTTGTATATGTTATTTTTCATTATTGTCTATGGGATGGCAAAATTTCTGATTATCGCGGTCATGCTGTTTCAGTTTTTTTCTATTATTCTGACAGGTAATAAAAATGTACAATTATTAAAGTTTGGACAGAATTTAAGTACTTATATCTATCAAATTACAATTTTTTTGACCTTTAATAGTGAGCAGCGCCCATTTCCATTTAATGAATGGCCTGATGGGGCCCCGCTACCAAAGGATTAATATTTAAGAGGGAAAAGTATGTCTGGGCAAGGGTCTGGCGGCAATGTGCTAGCGGCAGTATGTAGTTTTATTATACCGGGTTTAGGTCAATTGGTTCAGGGGCGGTTATTACCTGCGTTTTTATTTTTCGTCATTGTCGGTGTCAATTATTTTTTTATGGTGTTAATCATTCCGGCCGTCATCGGTGGAATTTTTCATCTATGGTCGATTATTGACGCAGCTAGATTCAAAAGTATGATTTAGAGAATTAGTGTCTAAAGTGGTTCTTCCATGCAGTTAAAGTATTGGCAACCGTATCGAGTGGTATCTCCACGGGTTTGTTATTCGTTTCTGCATAATCGGCATCTAAACGCAGGCAATAAGCATTGCCGTTGCGTTCCCAAGCGTTATCTTGCCAGATTGAATGTTTCTTGTTTTCTGTAATATCTCATCGCTCCATTGAGCACTATGCTGGATGTCTATCGTTAGGTGAGCGGCAATCAATTGATGAATCGGGTTTTGGGGATCATATTCTGGTCAATTAACTAAAATCGCATTCATCCTAGAATCCTCAGTTGGATGGTGCTTAGAGTGCATTGTTGTTTATTTTTGGCAAGGCGCAGTGAGAAGTGAACGAGTTCACAACGAAGTGCAACGTAGCAAAAGATAAAGAACAGTGTGCTATAAGCATCATAGCGTAGCTCACCTTAAGGGTGTGTGGCATTTGACAAAATATTTGTTTTGTTTCATAAGACTAGATATTTCTGAAGCGACCAACTGAG
>JAJFJJ010000033.1 GCA_021774195.1 Nitrosomonas sp.
ATATACATCGCATCGGAATCCAGCTTTTATCGGGTACTTAAAGCTGAGAACCAACTGAATCATCGCCAGAAATCTAAGCCGACAAGGCAAACCAAAAAACCTCGTGCATTAACAACAACATCCCCCAATCAGATCTATAGCTGGGACATCACTTATTTGCCTACATTGGTTAAAGGTATATTCTTGTACCTCTATCTGGTCATGGATATCTACAGCCGTAAAATCGTTGGTTGGCAAGTCTATGAGGAAGAATCCAGTGCACTCGCTGCTGATCTAATGACCGACATCTGTAGACGGGAAAGTATTACGCAAAATCAGGTGACATTGCATTCCGACAATGGAAGCCCAATGAAAGGCGCGACAATGCTGGCAACGTTGCAACAACTGGGAGTTGTCCCATCATTTAGCCGTCCTTCGGTGAGCAATGATAACCCCTATTCAGAATCGTTATTTAGAACACTGAAATATAGGCCGGAGTATCCTGAGCAACCATTTGCCGACTTACATGCAGCGCGTAACTGGGTTCAAGGGTTTGTCGATTGGTACAATCATGAGCACTTGCATAGCTCAATCAACTTTGTCACACCTGGACAACGTCACGCAGGCGAAGACGCAGAAATCCTGGCTAAACGCCAACAGGTGTACAAGCAGGCAAAACTAAAAAATCCTGGCCGCTGGAGTGGCGAAATAAGAAACTGGGAACCGATAAGAATTGTTCATCTTAACCCAGAAAAGCAGCAAGTCGAGATTGTAGAAAATAAGGCTGCATAAATTCAACTTTAGGCGACAACTATCTTGACATCTATCGGATTTAGCTCTACATAGGCTGCTGCTTTAAGCAGATACGCTTGCTCCATAGGATAGGATGAAAATCGTCCTTGCCATAAATAGCCTCGCCAATTTTTCCGAAAGTTAATCATGCGCGTGTATCGTCTATGTGTTTCCGCAATGGCTTTTGATAAATTAGAATCCTGACCAGGTTTTAAAATCAGATGAACATGATTCGTCATCAGACAATAAGCCCAAATCTCTATGCCCTCGGCATTACACCATTCTTTAAGTAAGTCAAGATAAAAAATGTAATCATCATCACAGAAAAACACATCCTGACGGCGGTTGCCACGTTGGATAATGTGGTGCGGGTATCCCGGTAAAATCACTCTCGCTAGTCTTACCATAGAAATATTCTAATATAATTAAGTATTTGTCCCTAGAACCTAAAAGTCGCTCTTATTAATGGTAAAAGTGGTGAACTTCTCTGGGCAAACCATGTTGCCGATACCAGTTTTCGTTTAATTGGTGAGCCACATTTTAATTTGAAGGCTTTGGTTGCCGATTTGTTCAAACCTTTCCCCAGATTAAATGGTCAAGAATGATTGGTGGCAGTGCGATGGTGTTGACAAAGACCGGACGGATGTTACACGTTAAGATGATATGGGAGAGTCTGAAAAAGCCTCAATTTGCCTGGCTCCCTGACCAGGGCTCGAACCTGGGACCTGCGGATTAACAGTCCGCCCCACATAAGTGACGTATATTATGGCAAAATGCCTAATAAATGTGTAACTATTCAGCTTACCCCTAGAATTCACCATTTCTGCGTTACAAAATGATCATTTACACGTGTAAACTCACATTTTGCGCCTTGAACTGATGAATTCTAGGGGCAATCAGAACAGTTACCGCAATACACTGAATAGTTACATAAATGTTACTTTGGAATAGGTGGAAAATGTCTGACAATATGTTTCGTTTTGCTGATGAATTCGGTCCCCTTAAGGTGATTCATGTTTATGAACCCTCCGTTAATTTAAAAGCTATTTTGGTTGTTGATAATATTGCCAAAGGGCCGTCTCTTGGTGGTGTACGAATCGCGTCAGATGTCTCAACTGAAGAATGTTTTCGTTTGGCGCGCTCCATGACCATGAAAAACGCAGCGGCTGGTTTACCGCACGGCGGCGGCAAGGTGGTGGTCTATGGTGATCCAAAAATGCCCAAAGCCAAAAAAGAACAGTTGTTGCGCGCACTTGCCAGCGCGTTACGTACTGAAGAAAGTTATGTTTTTGCACCTGATATGGGTACCAATGAAGAATGCATGGCTTGGATACGCGATGAGATCGGTCGCGTGGTTGCCTTACCGCGTGAACTGGGCGGCATTCCGTTAGACGAAATTGGCGCTACCGGTTGGGGTCTAAGTCATGCCGCTGATGTGGCGACTAAGTATTGTGACTTTGAACTGACAGGCGCAAGTTTTGCTATTCAGGGTTTTGGCGCGGTTGGAAAACATGCGGCGCGTTTTCTGACAAAAAAAGGCGCGGTCTTGATTGCCGCTTCTGACTCCTGCGGCACGATAAAAAACACAGGTGGTTTAGATGTTAACGAATTAATACAACTTAAAACGCAAGGTAAAAGTGTTGCTGATTACCCGGACGGTGAAAGCCTGGATCGCGATGCCATTATTGATGTTGCGTGTGATATTTGGATACCCGCAGCTCGCCCTGATGTCATCAACGAAGATAATTTGGATCGTTTAAAAACCAAGTTAATGGTGCAAGGCGCCAATATACCCGTTACCCATGCGGCAGAAAATAGGATGTCCCAAAAAGGTATTTTATATGTGCCCGATTTTATCGCAAATGCAGGTGGTGTGATTTGTGCTGCCATGGAATATCATGGTGCTAATGAAGGCGCCGTGTTAGCCTCTGTAGAAGAAAAAGTAAGGCGGAATACAGAACTCGTATTAACCCGTGCCAAGGCGGAAAATATTGAGCCGAGACAGGCTGCTAATGAAATGGCGATGGAGCGGGTGAGAAAGGCCATGAGCTTTCGCCGCTTCTCGACATTTTCAATGGGCCCACACTTTACTTAAGGAGCCGCTGATTAATTTATGAACCGATGCCTGATAGTTAAAATGTTCCATCTTGCCGCTGCAAGTCTTGGTAATCACTTGAAATCGTAAAAATGTATCGTATACGCTTTCATGGCCGAGGCGGTCAAGGTATGAAAACAGCTAGCCGGATACTGGGTAGTGCATTTTTTAATGAAGGCTATGAAGTGCAGGATGCGCCACGTTACGGTGCTGAACGTCGCGGCGCACCGATTTTTGCTTTTGTGCGGGCTGATAACAAGGCCATTGATGAACGGGGCGTGATAACCCATCCCGACTTGGTTATTGTCGCTGATGATAGTCTGGTCACAGTGCCAGCTGCCGGTGTAATGCAAGGGTTGGACGAACATGCGGTGCTGTTAATTAATAGCCACGTATCAGCCGAAACCTGGCAGCAGCGTTTGAACACTAAAGCTCAGGTTTTAGTATTACCCATCAAAGATGCCATGCAAAATCGTGCCGAGTTGCCCTATGTTAGCGCGGCATGCGTCGGCGCCGCAGCACGACTACTCGGTATGATTAGTCAGAACGCCCTGGTGCGAGCCATTGATGAAGAACTCAGTCACTTAGCAGCGGATAAAATAAATACCAATCGTACCCGTGCGATAGAAGCGTTTGAACTCATGACAACGCATGAAAATTGCATTCAGCAAAGACCAAGCGTATCGGCGCTTGATTACCAACAACCGGAATGGGTGGAACTCCCGTTTGAAGACGCACGCATTTCAGCGCCGACCATTCATGCCAGTCTGACCAGTGTGGAAGTTAAAACCGGTTTATGGCGCACCATGCGGCCGGTGATTGAATATGATCGCTGTAATCATTGTTGGTGGATATGCAGCAGCACTTGCCCACATAACGTGATTAGTGTTGAAGATAACTCGCCGGTGATTGATTACGATCACTGTGTCGGCTGTTTGGTCTGTGTTGCACAATGTCCGCCGCACGCGATCAAAGCAATTTCCGAAGCGGAAGCGAAACAATCAGCAGTAGAGCAAGCGGGAGAAACAACATGACACGCAAATTGTTGACAGGCAATGGGGCGGCTGCCTGGGCGGCACGATTGGCGCAAATCGATTATGTGCCTGCATTTCCTATTACGCCACAAACTGAAATTATCGAAACACTGTCACACTGGATTGATAATGGCGACATGCCGGGTAAATTAGTCACCCTGGAGTCCGAACATTCCATGATTACTGCGGCCGGCGCTGCAGCATCGACTGGCGTGCGCACTTTTACCGCCACCTCAAGCCAAGGTTTGTTATATGGTATGGAAATGATCTATACCGTCGCTGGTTGGCGGGCACCGTTTGTGCTGATCAATGTGTCACGTGCCCTGGCTTCTCCGGTTACCCTGGAACCCGACCATAACGATGTACTGGCCGCACGAGATAGCGGCTTTTTGCAAATTCATTGCGCAACTTGCCAAGAAGTATTGGATGCCACACTGATCGCCTATCGACTTGGTGAGGATGAACGCGTTCGGCTGCCTGTTATCGTCAACGAAGACGGATTCTATTTATCTTTTACGCGGGAACCGGTCACCTTACCAAATAGTGATGAAGTAAAAGATTTTCTGGGTGAGTTTGATGCGCAAAACATGCATTTTAGCGCCAGTTCGCCAGCCAGTCAGGCGGTTGCGGTTTTAGGCGGTAGCCCTTACTCCTATTTTCGTTATGAGTGTCATTTAGCTGCCGAAAAAGCATTGGTTGTTTATGATGAGATTCGTGATGAATTTGAACAACGCTTTGGTAGGAAATATGATGCGGTCGAGTCTTATCACACCGATGATGCGGATTATGTGTTTTTTATGATGGGCTGTTTTGCCACCAAAGCTAAAGCCGCTGTTGATGGTTTACGTGCAGCGGGTTGGAAAATTGGGCTGTTACGCCCGAGATTATTACGCCCCTATCCTGCACAAGCCATTCGTCAATTGTTGACTGGTAAAAAAGGGGTCGCAGTGATTGATCAAAACCTGTCTATGGGTAAAGGCGGCATACTGCATAGTGAACTCACATCGGTTCTTTATGGCGATAAAAATGCGCCATCGATTTTAATCAGCTTTATTGGTGGCCTTGGTGGGCGCGACATCTCACAAGAAGAATTTTTTGAGATGGCCAAACAATTAAAACAAGCTACGGTCGAAGGCATAACACCTGCGCCACGCTTACTTTATACTGCTGATGAATTGCGCCAGATACATAAATTACAAGCGATTGCCCATGTTGAGCGAGAAGCGTATGAATGAAACCCAATTCAAACGCATGAAAGACCTACCGACAACCCACTTGTTGGGAACCGGTGCACCCATGTGCGCTGGCTGTGGAGGTTTGCAAGCGATTAATGATATTTACGATGTATTGGGTGAGAAAACCGTTTTTATTAACGCGGCGGGTTGCATGACCTTGCTCTCGATTTATCCGTTTACGCCATTTCGCGGTTCCTGGCTTTATACCGCGATGGCGTCCGCACCGGCAGGTGCTCAAGGTGTACGGGATGCGCTGGATATTTTGTTGGCAAAGAAAAAAATAACGCCGGATGAAAACTTAACCACCGTGGTGCTCGCCGGTGATGGTTCGACTAGTGGCATGGGGTTGTCCGCCACCTCGGCAGCCATTGATCGCAATTTGGATTTTATCTACATTTGTTATGACAACGAAGGTTATGGCAATACCGGCCAACAATATTCCAGCGCCACACCCCACGCTGCCAGAACCAGTACCAGTACGGGTTCGGCAGGTTTCTCTGGATTTAAAAAAGATTTATTCGCCATTTGGGCAGCACACAAACCGACCTATGTGGCTACCGTTATCGGCGCCGAGCCTTTAGATCTCGCCCGCAAAATAGAAACCGCCGCCAGTTTAACAGGTCCGCGTTTCATCATTTCCTTATCACCCTGCCCAACCGGTTGGGGGTTTGACCCCCAAGAAACGACGTATATTGGTAAGCTGGCCGTTAAAACGGGTATTTGGCCGTTGAAAGAATATAAGGATGGCAAAGTCAGTCATACCAAAAACCCGCATGTGCGCGTGCCAGTTGAAGATTATTTATTGACACAAGCCCGCTTTAAACATTTATTTGAACCAAAACGTAATGATAAATTAATTGATGAGATTCAAAGTAAGGTGGATGCTTATTGGGCAGGTATAACGCCATGAGGTAATGTTTTCCGTCAGATGGGGTCTGATAAAAAGGAGGGTTCAGTCCTCATAAACATACTGTTATGTGCATCAGTTGAAGAGTGCGTTAACCAAATTTAGGTGCTTATGGAAAGGAATAAAGTCCTTGTCCGAATGAAGTAAGGGAATTGAGTTTTCTATGCAATAAGTTGCAATAATGACATCGATTGTTTTTCTTACCGTAACGCCCTTTTTACGCAGAGCACGAAAATTATTAGCGCTTTTAAGAGCCAGAGACGTATCAAGTACATTTACAACAACCAAAGCGCTCAAAAGTTCTTTGGCCGTGTTAAAGTCATTATCGTTTCTGAAGCCTTGTAGTACTTCGGTCAGAACGATATCGCCTATACAAATAGGGGATGAACCAAGGATGGAATCAAGCTTTTCAGTTTCAGGGGTTTGATTTCCGTTGAAGTAATCAATCCATACACTGGAGTCAACAAAAATCACTAACTAATCCGCATGTCATTTAGGTCGCCTTCCCATTTAAGCTTGCCCCGGAAATTTTTAATATTTTCCTGTTTTTTTAATTTAATCAATGATTTTAGGGCTAACTCAACAGCTTCACGTTTAGTTTTAACCCCGGTTAAACGTATCGCATCGTTCATAAGTTCGTCATCTATAACGATATTTGTTCTCATATTGAGGTGCCTTTGGGTGTGTATGATAGTCAAAATATATGCGCATTTAAGCACGAGGTGTAGTCTTAATCAAGCTGCAAATAAAGGCACATAACAAGGCCGCTCAAGCAAAAAATCTTCTACGGTGTTCTTCTGTATTGAATAGCACAAGTCTCTTACTGGCGACGTTAGCTGTACACGATTGATGTTATAGTGTTATGACGCTATTCTTCTGCTTGGAGGTGTCGTGTGATGAAAGAATTATCAAAAGGATCAACGGTCTACTTTGAGCCTGACATTCATCAGGCATTGCGTGTGAAGGCGGCAACAGCTCATGTTTCAATTTCTGGGGTGGTTAATGAAGCAGTACGAATTGCTTTACAAGAGGGCCAAGAAGACTTGATCGCTTTTGAGGAAAGGTGAATGAGTTGGCTCTAAACTATGAAGCGTTATTGAATGATTTAAAATCACATGGCAAGCTATAGCCTCATTTTTAAAAAATCTGCAGCTAAAGATCTCCGCAACATACCTAATCAGGATGTTAAACGGATTTTGGAACCTATTAATTTGCTGTGTAATAACCCAAGAACAGGGATTCGTCAAACTTTCCGGGCAAGAGCGATACAGAGTAAGACAAGGGTTTTATCGAATCGTTTTATGAGACTCAGGATGCAGCGCTTATCGTGTTGGTAGTCAAGATTGCTATCGTATGAGGCATATAAACACCGCTGATATGGTGCCTCAGCCGGCCGCTCAACCGCCACACATATAATGGTCGCGCCTTGCATTGCTACAAATGATAGTTGAGAATAAAGTAAGCGCACTATGAATGTTGCATTACAAGATCTGGAAACTTTTCGCGGGACTAACAAAAAATTAACAGTGATTTTTTGTTTGCTGAAGTTATGCACTGGAAAATATTGGATGCTATTTTACATATAGGGCAGCTTGCTTAGATAGGAACTAAAAATGTGCAATAAAAGTTGCAAACAAGAAAGAGAAAAAATTCTGCAAATTCAGCAAAGGCGTTCGTTTTTAAAGCTGGCTATGACTTCAGCACTAGGCGTTGGAATTGCTGCAACAGGGTTACAAGTAATGGCTACTTCCGGTATGGTTACGATGCCGCCTCAGCCTGAAAATGTATTAACGCCAGAAGCGGCATTAGAGAGATTGATTGCTGGTAATGAACGTTATGTTGCTGGTCAATCCACGCCATTGAATTTTAGTCTCGAAAGTAAGGCTCTGGTCAGAAGTCAGAACCCCTATGCCTGTATTTTAAGTTGCTCTGATTCAAGAGTCAGTCCCGAGCTCTGTTTTGACGAGCAACTTGGAGATTTGTTTGTGGCGCGCGTAGCTGGTAATTATTTAACTACGGATTTTGTTGCTACGCTTGAATTTGCCTCATTTGTTTTACATACACCACTTATTATGGTGCTTGGTCATGAAAGCTGTGGTGCCGTTCATGCTGCTATAGAAGCTGTTGATAAGAATAAGCAATTTCCAGGACATATTCAATCCATAACCAGTGCGTTGGCGCCTGCAGTGGAAGCGGTTGACAGTAAGTTAGAAAATCGCATTGACAAAGCGGTCAAAATGAATGTTATACAGAATGTACAAAAGCTTAAAAAGCAGACACCAATTCTCAATAAATTGGTGGCCGAGAAAAAACTTCTCATAGTTGGCGGTGTATATAGTTTAAGAAGCGGCAAAGTCGATCTGGTCACTTGATCTATATGTAGTCAGGAGACAAAAAAATGAGGTTCTACTTGTAGCAGACATGTCGATTTAATATGATACTGCCGGACACCATCAATCCAGCTTAAAAAATTTATCGTGAATGCGACGAGTTATATACCAGACTGTCCAGATGATTATCGGGATCATCGCCCCGATAATTAACTCGGGATGAATCGGCAAACCAGCAGCTTTACCTGCTTTGGCTACATACAGCAACAGACTGACTACATAATATGAGATAGCGGCAATCGATAAGCCCTCCACCATACTTTGCAACCGCAACTGTAGTTCTTGTCCATGCGTAAGTTTTTCGAGTAACTGTTGGTTTTGTGCCTCTGTCATTATGTCAACCCGCGTCCGTAACAATGCACTAGTTTGCGAAATACGTTCAGAAAGTGAAACCATGCGTTGCGCTGTAGCTTCAACAGTTGCTATGGCGGGAGAGAGACGACGCCCCATAAATTCACCAATGGTCTGTGTACCAGGTATGGCTTTCTCTCTTAATTCGACGATACGTTGAGTCACTATCTTATCGTAGGCATGTGTGGCTGCAAAGCGATACATGTGTTTGACATTGGCGCGTTCGATACGTACAGCCAGTGAAATTAATCTGTCAAGCAATTCTTGTTCAGAAGCGGATTTGTTTTCCAACTGAGCTGTGATGTCGACTAACTGTTGTTCAGCATTTGCCAGTTCGGGGGCAAGTTGCTTGGCTGCTGGCAGACCTCGCAGTGCGGCAAGGCGGTAAGTTTCGATTTCGAGTAGACGTTGGGAGATACGTCCTGCACGTGATTCGGATGTTTCAGTCGGCGCAACGACAAGTATGCGTTCAAAACCGCTGTCACGTAGCATGAAATCAGTGACCGCGAGTGAATGGCTGTTCCTTCCGGTGAGCGAAGCCACTACGGGGTTTTTACCAAACCAATTGCGTGCTAAAGCAAGTGCCTCTTCTGGGCGGCTTAAGTCGCCATGCACCATGGCCAGCTTGATTGCAGTAAAGGTACGGCCAGGAATCCGAGCTAACCAACCTTCCGGTAGGGCTAAGAACGAAAGTAATTCAGGATCTGTTGCACCTAATTGTGCGACCTCAGGCAAGTGTTGTACAAGGGAATAGCTTGTGAACTCGGTGTGGCGCTCCCACCTCAAGGTATAGTCCTGTAACCGGAGGCGCAGAAAGTTGTTTTGCAAGTGTCCAGTCACGAGTGCTTCCTGACAGGGGAGTCGGCGCAAATGCTCACACTCTTGCTCAAGTGTGACACCATCATTGAAAACTGCCACATAAACTACTAACGCAGGCAAACGGATATGTTGGCTCGGGCGGGTATGCACTACGTTATGCAATAAAGCACGTTGCGGGTCGGCAGGAGGCAACAAATCGTACGGAATAAGCTTACTACTCTGATTCATACTTAATAATCCGATGACAAAAAATTGAAGGGGTAAATTATACTATCTCCCAATCTTCTACACCGCCTATAACCCTATTAAATAATGGATGAAGTTCTATGTTACCAAGGCCCTTAAATTTTCTATATAAATCTTGATCTCTGGTTTCTAATTTTTTTATTAAATGTTCGAATTCATATTGTACTTGCCCGTTTGTGACAGGGATTTTGTCTTTAAAGACCATATCAATGATCTTACTTCTGTTGAAGTGATAACCTCGGCTATCAGCCTCATCGGCTATTGACCTTAAGTAACAGCCAATTGCAGCAGATTGATTGGTTGTTTTTTTAAACCGTATTAACTGCGGATGATTCTTATATCCCTTGGTATTACCAAGAAGAACATTTTGAGCAAGTAAACCTTCTCTCCATAGAGCAACTAAACCTTTTGAATCCAAATATTTGGGATGTATTGACCAAAGCCTCATACCATTGTTATGCTAATCGTGCTCAGCGAATATGAGACTATCAGTATCAAAGCCGAGCGCTTTAGATTTTTTAATAAATTTCTCTTTAACTTCCGTACTGATTGTTGGTGTTCTTGATAAAAGCCACAGATAAGAAGTATTGTAGCCAGACACAAAAGCATATTGATAATTTTTTTTATCTAGATCAAATACGATATATGATCCATAAAAAGGGCCAAAAAATGAAACTTTCAAATGCCCTTCATCACGTGCTTTAACAAAATAAGCTTTTCCTTCTGCTTCTTTCCACTTATCCTCTGCAACCGAAAAACCTCTGTTTATAACCTTAATGCCACCGTCACTACGCAGTTCATATTCAGCGGATACTCTACTTAATCCTCGTTCAAAGGAATGATCCAGCCGTGCAATTTCATGCCACTTGCCAAGATATTTTGTTTCATCAAAGTCTTTGACAGGAATGACGCCTTCCGGCAACTCCGTACAGCCGATTATAATCAGAGATAAAAGAACCAATAAAAATGTACGCATTTATTTTCACTTTATTCGTTGGTAAGAGATTAAATATTTATCTTGGCTTTAAAGCAGATATTCTAATATAACTGAAAGCCTAAAATTTTGAGCGCAATAAGTGGTATTGTAAGCAATAACTAATCAAAATATCATAAACTTTAATGGTGAAAACTATTACTACAGGATCCTATTATTATTCTCTGTTCGCGACTAAAGGATGACAGACAACCCATTTGGCTAGAGATGAACTATGAATTTTCAATTGTATAATTTTCGCCTTTTACTCATAAATTTCTCGATAAGCTTTTCAATAAACCTTGGGGTGTGTAACATCTTGTTAGCAAAAGATTTAATTATTGATGATCGAGCCAGCGGCAATATAAGTTCTAGCCTGGGAACAAAATGGCGATTGGTCACTGATCAGGTTATGGGCGGCGTTTCCAAGGGTGATCTAACACAAGATAGCTATAAGGGCAGAAACTGCCTGCGCATGCGCGGTGATGTCTCTACTGACAACAATGGTGGTTTTGTGCAAATAGCATTGGACTTAGTTAAAGATGAACCGCTCGATGCATCAGCCTATGCCGGTGTTGAATTTAGTGTTTCCGGTAACAACGAACGCTACAACGTTCACTTTCGCACGACTGATCTTTGGCTGCCTTGGCAATCATACCGCTTTAGCTTTATAGCCACGCCTGAGTGGCAAACAATTCGCATACCCTTTGCGAGTCTAGAAGCTCACAGAACAACAACAAAATTTCATAAAGACAAGCTTAAACGCATAGGTCTAGTCGGTATTGGTAGAGCCTTCAAGGCTAACCTATGTGTGGGATTGATAAAATTTTATGCAGTGGATTAAACCTAAATTCCTCAGTTGATCGCTACAAAAGAAATCAACCATATGAAATCACGAGTAATATTTTTAATATGATAGACACCATTTGGGTGAGCCACGCTATGATGTTTATAGCACGCTATTGTTTCATTTTTGCTGTGTTGCAATTCGTTGCAATAACTCGTTATTACTCCTCATTGCGCCTTGCCAAAAAGAAACAATATCGAACTCTAAACACCATCCAACTGAGGATTTTAGGTTATAAGACGTAGGATGCTGCCAAGTTAATCGTTTTGAGTGGCTATGGGAGTTAAGGTAGCAATACTTGCGGCTGGGTTATTTATCCCTCAGCGCCCATTTCTAGTGCTAATTTCTTTGATTTTTCCAAACATTCCTCAGATTGTTCTAAATCAAGCCATCCCTATAAATTGGAGTAGGCAATGTTAGACAGCGCTTGTATCCAGTCTTCGCGTTCATTGAGACAAGGGATATAGTGAAATTCTCGACCGCCTGCTTGAACCTAAATTCCTCAGTTGGCCGCTACAAAAACAACCAACCTTATGAAATTAAGAATAATATTTTTAATATGATACACACCTCTTGAGTGAGCCTCGCTATGATGTTTATAGCACGCTATTTTTTCATTTTTGCTGTGTTGCAATTCGTTGCAATAACTCGTTATTTCTCCTCTATTGCAATCTCTTCAAGTGTTTCAAGACAGTCTGAGACAAAACCAGGACAAACTACATCTACACGCGACGTATTGTCTTCGCCCAATTGTTTTAATGTCGTTGTAGTATAAGGCGTAAGCCACTTTGCACGACCAAACCGAGATTGAAAGCAAACTTGATATTGATCCGTATTCAATGCTTCCGCTAATAATCGACCTGTGTTTTGACAATAACAGTGGTATGGGTCACCCTCCCCCTGTGTCAGCATAGTTGTCGCCTCTAATTTTCAACTAGAGGAAGATAAAAATGAGAACAAGATTCACGCAAGCCTATAAAATACAAGCAGTAGAAAAAGCGCTTACTCGCAGCGAAACGACAAATTTGGTGGAAA
>JAJFJJ010000034.1 GCA_021774195.1 Nitrosomonas sp.
GATAGTAGGGATGGCTCAGTAAATCTTCGGCGGTTTTTCTATCAGATGCGTGGCGTTGGATTAGTTCATCGAACGTGCTTCCTGGGTCGAGCATCATGGCATACAGGCCTGGAACCTCGTCAATTTGTTGCGGATGTGCGCTTAAAGAGTCTAGACCCAGGGCGGCAGCCAATCGCCGGGCAGGGTCGATTGTTAGTACCAACGTCTTGCGACCCAGGCCTGCGCCGATGATGCCCAAGGCCGCTGCGGTTGTGGTTTTGCCTACACCACCCGTGCCGCCACATAGGACTATGTAGTTGTCGGTCAGTATAGTATTTATTTGCAGTTCACTCATGGGCTAAATCGAGGTGTTGAACAAGTTCGTGCGCGAGTTCCAGGTGATCGTTGGATTCAGTCGTGATTTCGGGTAGCGTCATGACGGGCAGTTGATTTGAATATAACCACTCGAGTTGCGTTGCCTGGGTTCGTGCGATGGACGTCTCATAGCGTGCTGCATCATAAAGCGGTGCGGCTGCCTGATCAGCGCGAGTCCACTGCTCAAGGTTTTGCAGTTCTTGGTCAGTAAATCTCGCTGATGTGAAGCGATTGACGATCAGTCGTTCGCACGCAATCTGAGCTGTTTCTTTGGCGAATAGGAAAAGCTCGTATGCTTCTCTTGTTGCCGCCTCTTCAGCCAGGGTAACGATGATAAGCTTGGTTTTTTGTGTATCACGCAGCATGTTCAGAATTTTAAGGGCGTTGCTGTAGATCGGACCAGCTACGAGGGTTTTACTAGCCACTTCCGGGACGTTGAGAAGAATTTTTATGTGCCCGGTAGCAGGTGCATCAAAAACGACTCTCTCGAACGGCGATTTCTCGCCGACCAGATCGCATAGCTTACCCAAACTCAGCAATTCATTGAAGAGTGGCAATGCATCTAAGAGTTTGATGACGGCGGCGTTGTCGAACACCGGTTGATACAAGAATGACAGCACCATCTTGCGCCGTATATATTCTTTGAGCACAAGGCGTGCATCCATTTGGGCGAGATGAAGGTTTTCCTTGATGCATTGTGGCTCGTAGCTTAGTTTTTTGCTGTAGACAGGATGTTGAGACTGTACTTGACCGAAGCTGACGAGGAGGGTGTTGTAACCTTGTGTAGCTTGCTTTTGGGCTAACGCAGCAGCGACCATGCTCTTACCAACGCCACCTTTTCCCGAAACAATCTGTAATTTTCTATTCATGTAAACCGTCAGTTGGCTATTCACGCCACAATGATTATCATTGTCTATGACAAGTCGATGCATAACCTCTGGATAGTGCTTAGCTCAGTCGAGGGTTATACCAGGGTTTCAAGGTTGGCTGGTTGAACGAGTGTATGCGTACTGGAAAAGTAAACGCTCTCTTTCACCAAACCTGAATATACCGGCGAACGGTATGGTCGTCAATCATACCGGCAAGTAGCTTCCATACATTAACCATTGATACTTTGACGGTGACAACCACTTACGGGGAACTTTAATGGGTGTAGCGCCAAACTGTTGATCAAGCAGTCACATCGCTTAAACAAGATGCAATCTCAAAACAATTTGCTCTAGTCGCTGATTATCTCTTATTTTTGCTGTTTACTGTGAAGGGGTTAAATCTGTTCATTATAGTATTGTAAATTAGACTATCCGTTCGTTATGCAAGACGCAATGACCGATATATTCTCTGACACATTCCCCTATAATTACCATCAACACAATAAAGATATCCATAGTATAGCCAATGAAAAAAATACTACTACTCGTCATCTTGGTACTCATAACTTATTTGATAAGCTGGCCGGTACCGGTTCAACCGGTAAGTTGGGACGCACCTTCGGCACCAGGCTACACTGGCATTCATGCCCCCAATCACCGATTGTCAAGCTTACAGTTAATCTCGCTTAATGAAGAGGGCCCAGAGCATGTGGCATTGGGAAAGGATGGAAAACTTTACACGGCAATGGCCAGCGGCAATATTCTGCGTATGAATCCTGATGGATCGGAACTAGAAGTCTTTGCAAATACAGGTGGCCGGGTTCTGGGCTTTGATTTTGACAACGCCGGGAATCTGATTGCAGCCGATGCCCTGCAAGGCGTATTAATTATATCAACTGATGGCAAAATCCAAAAGCTGATTGACAATGACGATGACAGCCCGGCGCGTTATCCTAACAGCGTCATTGTGGCTAATACCGGCAAGATTTTTATCACCAATTCATCTGGTCGTTTTGCTCCTTCAGACTGGGGCAGTGTATTTGAAGCCAGTATGCTGGATATTGTAGAACAATCCGCCACCGGCAGCATCCTGGAATATGATCCGGCTCAAAAAACGGTACGTATTGTGGCCCGAGGACTCAGTTTTGCCAACGGCATTGCGCTTTCACAGGATGAAAAGCATCTATTTGTCATTGAGACAGGTCGTTACCGGGTCTGGAAAATTGCAACCAGCGCAAATCATTTGGATCTCACACAAGATAGTACACAAGCTAGTGTATTATTTGATAATCTACCCGGTTATCCAGATAATCTGATGCGCGGTCAGGATGGCAAAATCTGGCTGGGTTTTGCCAAGCCACGTAATGACATCATCGACTTTATGGGTGATAAACCTTGGTTACGCAAAATGGTACTGCGTTTTCCACGGTTTTTATGGCCTATGCCGGAAACTTATGGGCATGTTATCGCATTTACTGAAGACGGCCAGATTGTTGTTGATTTACAGGATCCCGCAGGCAGTTATCCTGAAACCACTGGAGCCACAGAAACCCAGGACCGGCTCTACGTGCAAAGCTTGCATGCCAACAGTTTGGGATGGATGGAAAAGTAAAACTCATTCCAATTCAGGTCTGATGCAACAAGTGAAATCTATCCATTACACTGCCTAAAACCACACGTTAATCCTGGTCTATCTGAAGGGGTCCCAAAGGGGGTCTCTCAAAATCGCACGCCGCCATAGAGGTCAAATCTGTTCTTTAATATTAAACATATACTTTTATTTCAGTCTAGTCCATTAATACATGATGTCGTCAGTCATTGCATAGTGCTCAAGATTTAAATTGGGGTGAGTTGCACTTCTTCTTCCACAATGTTTGAGATTGCAACGAATTGCAACACAGCAAAAATGAAAAAATAGCGTGCTATAAAACATCGTAACGAGGCTCACCCAAGAGATGTACGTCATATTAAAAATATTATTCTTAATTTCATAAGGTTGGTTGTTTTTGTAGCGGCCAACTGAGGAATTTAGGATTATTGGCGTCATTATTCTTGCCAAACAGATCATCGGCCTTTTCAATTAATTGACGTTTCCAACTAATAATCTACGTGGGATGGATATGATAACGAGCCGCTAATTGCGGTACTGTTTCTTCTCCACGTAATACCGCCAACGCTATTTTGGCTTTGTATTCTGGTGAATATTGTGTGCGTTTCTTGCTCATGATTGTCTCTATCTCTTTGTCACATATCAGAGCTTAACAACATGTTCACTTTTGCGGTACCACTTCACTTTTGTGTCCAATTTAATATTCGTATATGTATAGACTGCAAGTTATAGTGGCTGACATTATTCATGGCTGACAAATCGTATAGGCTATGCCTAACTACTAATTGGAAATAGGTATTGGAAAATAAATTTTGCTTAATATAGACTGATTTTTATCTTTTAATAACTTGATGTTCACAAAAAAATAGTGAAATCGTCAACATCGTTACTTTGTTTAGTCATCAACAATTTAGTGACACATGAGAGTAATGTAGAAAAGATAAAATTAAAATGTAAATCGCATCAGAATTCATTCTGATTAAAAAAAGATCGCTGCTTACTAGTACTGCAGCTGACTTTCACTAACGAGAGCGAAACAGATGATTTGCATATTTCATGATCAAAAAATACTTAAAGGATTAATAAATAAATGAAATTATATTCTGGCATAGTTGTAGCAGCTATTGCTTCTATCTCAATTATGATCGTTTCTACACCGAATGTTTATGCAGAAGGTAAGTCACTCTTTGCTTCTAATGGGTGTGAAGGCTGTCATGGTCATGAGGGTGCCGGCTCTGTTGGTCCTCGTTTGGCGGGACAGCAAGAAAAGTATCTTATTGCACAGTTTAAGTTGATTCGCGACGATGAACGCACGACCGGACTTTCAGGCATGATGGCACCGGCTGTAAAAAATGTGAGCGATGAAGACATTAGTTCAATGGCGGCTTACTTGTCTGGACTGTAAAACAGTTCACACAAAATCAATTCAAGTGCGTAAGACCCGGTTGAATGTTGGAAATCAGCAAGAAACCGGGCTGTCCGTCTCTAGGGGGGCATTCATAATTCTGTGTCAGTTTGCAAATCGACTAACGCGCTTCGCTTGTTGACCACATAAAATATCTGTTGATCCTGCTCTTTCTGAGCAGACTGGACAGATATTTTCCGCAGCTTGATGATAGTACGCAGTTTATTTGATTGAAATAGACAGAAAATCAATTTAATAAAAAAACACTGATTTTTTAGTCTGAATCTTATCGATGGGCTTTTGCAAAGGTCTCTTTCTATAAAAATATATGTGACTACGCCAAACATAATAAGTATTTCATGAAACACTTTTAAATAGCACGAAATCAAAAAAGCATAGAGTCGCCATGAAAAATACTCAATTGAAAGTAATACAATTAATACAAATAATGTTTAATGCAGCACCTGGCGCCCATTTTTTAAATGAGCTTACTGCGCTTGTTGAGAATGAAGATATCACAGAGAACCAATTAGCAAACATATTAGCTGAAACAGATTTTTTTAAGCAATCAATGTTTAATGATTCATTATTAACAAATAATGAATTTGCAACTCAATTTATTAATTATAACGTTGGGAATTTAGTAAGCGCAGAAAATAAAGCCTGGGCCGTCTCAACAATAGAAACCATGCTGGTCGATGGCCAAAGTCGGGGAGATACGATTCACAGGGCAGTAACGGCGCTTACAAAAACACCTGGCACAGATGCTGATTGGGGCGCAGCAGCCAGACAATTTGCCAACAAAGTTGATGTCGCTTCTTTTTATTCAATTGACCTGAATGGCCCTGCGACTTCATTAGACGTGTTACAACAAGTTACAACGAATATCGTCAACACATTGTCTAGCCAGAGAGCAGCTAAATTGCTGGTAGAAACTGGCGCTTCTGGCAAGGTCATTGATGATGGCTATGTTAGCGGCGCAACTGTTTTTGTGGATTTGAATGGGGACGGCATATTAAATACAGGTGAAATAAGCACAACAACCAATGAATTTGGTAACTTCACTTTACCTGGTGTAGCTGGCTTTGGTAATTTAATTGTCAGCGGCGGAACTGACATTGCAACCAATAAGCCCTTTGAAGGCACCATGACAGCACCCAGTGGATCCACTGTGGTGAACCCACTCACCACACTGATAGCTGAAATAACGCAGGATGACACCACCTCCGTAGCACAGGCTACAACAATCGTACTCGGATCATTAGGCTTAGATTCGAGTATCGACCTACTCAACTTCGATCCGATTGCAGAAAGCATTCGTACAGATACTGACTCGACTGTAATAGGCATTGCTATAAGCATTCAAGCAGCAGCAATTCAAGTCAACACATTGGTCAGTCAAACAGCCGCATTGCTGAATGGCGTCGGTGTATCTGCAGACGAAAATACTGGTATCGAATCAACCTATCAAGCACTTGCGGCGTTTCTTGCCGACACTGACACAATGACCGTGGTTGACCTGACTTCCAACACAGTTATCGTACAAGTGATTCAAGATGCTGCCGCAACAGGTGGAGCAGATAGCACGCAAACAACAAGCGTAGCCGCACTCTCAACCGATGCAGCCCAAACCATCTCAAATTTAAATAAAGCAATTGATGATGCACAAACAGCGAGTGCAGATGTCATCAGCACTTTAATAAATATTGCAGCCATACAAATTGTAGCCGAGAGCATTGAAGCAAGTATAGGAACCGGTGCTAAAGTAGGTGATGTAAGCGGTACGACAACCCGTACAGAAGGTGTTCCATTCACGGATGCTGTGGATGCGGCCAAATCGGAAATTGGCGATGTGGATGGTGACGGAACATCAGATGCAACATCGGCTCCGACTCCAACTCCAACTCCAACACCCTTGCCGCCACCTGTTACGTTTTTTGCCAGTGAAGCTGCCACCATTGTTACATTTGGTGGAACAGCGGTTGGAAATATTAGTGTGTCATGGGCAGGTGCGACAGCTGCTTCAGTGGCCACATTTACTCGGAGTGGAATAACGGCTACAACAATGCCGGATTTTGGAGGTACAGCGGCAAAAATCACATTGCAATCAGGTCAAACAATCAATAATACGGCAGCGGATCTTATTGGGTTGACTGTTGATGGTGCTGGCAGCGTTGCAGTAACGGCATTAAATGCAACTCTAGCTGCCGATTTAAGCAGTATTACAGTAACTGGCGGAATCACAGCGGCCTTTGATGCTTCTGGGACCTTTGCTGGCAACTTAGGTTCCGCAGTGGTTACGGTAGCAACTGGTCAGACACTGACAACAACGGCTGCAATCGCTGACACGAAAACATTTATAGGTGCTGGCACGGGTAACATCATAATTACCGGTTCAGCTGGTGATCAGACAATTACAGGTACGGCAAATGCGGATACCATTACCGGCGGCGCAGGTGCTGACATCATTACCGGTGGTGCAGGTGCTGACATCATTACCGGTGGTGCAGGCAATGACACCATTGTTGGCTCGGCAGATGCCAATGATACGTATAACGTTGATTCAGGCACGGACACCATTACTGTTTTCGGTGGTGCGGATGTTCTGAATGTGAATGCGGGCGCAACAGCTACGGTTGCTGTCGCATCGGACTATACCGCCACAGCTGCAACACGAAGTGTGGGTACCGGTACAGCCATATTGACCCTCGCCAATGATATGGATGCCAACTTGTCTTCAGCGACGATAGCAACAGCTGCAACAGATGGTTTTTTCATTACGGCTGCGGGTAATGTGGCAGCTTCAACCATTGTCGGTTCTGCCGGCGTCGATACGCTGACTGGTGGCCGTGGCGCTGATACGATTATTGGTGGTGCAGGCGGAGATACCATCACGGGAGGCGCAGGAATTGACACCATTACCGGCGGTGCTGGTAATGACACATTTGTCTATAGCGCGATGACCGACTTTGTTACTGGCAATGCAGTGGTCGACAGCGTGACAGGTGGCGACGGTACTGCCGATCAGATTCAGGTGAATGCGGCGATCGTCTTGACTAGGTCTGACACGCTGGCAACAAGGTTGCTGACGGTTGAACAATTGGTGGCAGAAACGCAATCTGTTGCGACACGGGCGTACAGCATTGTGCTCAATACCGACTCAAAACTGAGCTCCATCCGCGCCATCGACTTGTCTGGTGACACCAATGCCACTTCCAGCGGCACTATCAATCTCACCGGAGTAACCGTGGCAACCACGTTGACTGGCGTTAATGGCACTTCCAGCACCAATACCATCACCGGCGGTTCTAACGTTGACACTATTACCGGCGGTGCGGGTGCTGACACCATTACCGGCGGCGCAGGCGCTGATGACATTAACGGTGGCGATGGCGATGACACTATTAGAGGTGGCTTTGGCGATGATGCCATTAACGGTGATGCTGGTAACGACCATATTGTCGGTAACACTGGTGTAAATATCATTTCTGGTGGTAGTGGCGATGACACCATTATTGGTGGCGATGGCGCTGATGACATTAACGGTGGCGATGGCGATGACAACATTAACGGTGGCGATGGCGATGATACCATTAACGGTGATGCTGGTAATGACCGTATTGTCGGTAACACTGGTGTAAATATCATTTCTGGTGGTAGTGGCGATGACACCATTATTGGTGGCGATGGCGCTGATGACATTAACGGTGGCGATGGTGATGACAACATTAACGGTGGCGATGGCGATGATACCATTAACGGTGATGCTGGTAACGACCGTATTGTCGGTAAAACTGGTGTAAATATCATTTCTGGTGGTAGTGGCGATGACACCATTATTGGTGGCGATGGCGCTGACACCGTAACTGGTGGCAGTGGTGGTGATACACTTAATGGTGGTTCTGACGCAGATATATACAATTACACATCTGCTACAGATGGAAGTACGACGCCAGGCAGTGGTGATGTAATTGCAACTGCTAATTTTGTTACTGCATCGGACACATTACAATTTACTGATGCCGCATTTGGTAGTTTAGGTGCAGGAAATGTCGATATTGATACTGGAACAGTTACTTTTAATACTAATGAAGCAACGACCTTAACTGACTTCACAACTGCAACCGGTACAGACAGGGCTGGCTACACCATTGAACTGACCGGCTCGATTCTAAATGCGACATTATATGATGCAATTGATACAGCGGCGGCTGCAGGTTCCGCTGCCACTGGCGCAGCATTTTATGTGATCGATAATGGAACTGATACTGTAGTGCTTTATGATAGCGATGCTCAGACTGACGGTGCTGGCACTTTAGTTGAAATTGTTACCATTACTGGATTGGCAAATGCTATAGACGGCATAGTAAATGGTGATTTAGTAATTGCTTAGGGGCGACCTGAACTTACTGCAATACACTGAATAGCAACTCAAGCCGCCATGAAGGCATGGCGGCTCGTTTTTAGAATCTAAAAACACTTCCTGCCATAACAGTATTTAATACAGCTGCTTTGTCCTCATAAGTGAATTTTCTTTGGGCATGCTGATAACCTATTCTTAAATCTATATTTTTATACAGTTTATAACGTACGTTAACATCTCCTTGATAAATTTTTTCATTTCCGTTTCGGCGCTCTTTATCTATATGTCTGGACGTGAACAGATTATGCTCAAAATCAAAGCCTAATACAATCAAAGCTTTTTCGGTAAGATGCGCTGTCATTTCTGCTGAAACATAATTACTTCTGTAAGAAATATCGTCTTCAAACTGAATCCTCTTGCGCCCGCCGGTCAGACCTCTCTCGAAGTGATAACCCAGCACAAATTCCATACCAGGTCGAATTTCCCACTCCAAGTGGGCACCAACCGTCCAGAAATCGGTATCTCGATGGGAAAAATTTCTGTTATACGATCTGTTTCCATATCTCCCTAACGTTCGCAGATTGAGATTGTCAAGTATCTTGCGGTCTAATTCCACCGTTCCGAAATGGGTTGTTACTCGCTCGGATAATAAATTTTCATTCATTTGTTCGTGATTTGTATTTTCTTCATGTGCCTTTAAAATTCGTAGGTCCCGACGATTAATATTTTTGCCAACAAATTGATCCGGCCCAAAATGGTAGCGAAATAGAAGATTAAAATCAGCCGGAAGCGATTGTGTTACTTGCGCTCCATAGGTTCCATGATTAAATTTAGTGTGTGAGGCAAATAGATAACCTTGCGCCCTGATTTCCAACTCCATTTTTCCCCAAGAGGGGTGCAGTGTTTTTATTGCTGTCGCAACAGGCTCATATACAAAGTCGTCACCCACCCCTGTTTTTTCAAGCAGGGGCTGGGTTGGATCATCCCTTAGCGATAATCTCTGTGAAGCTGAAAATATTGAAACATCACTCGTATAAAAAACATTAGTTTCACCTATTAACTTTATTTCAGAACTGGCGGGATGAGAATATAGAAGCAATGCTAAAACTGTAAATTGCCCGACCTTTACTACTTTAAACTTCAATCAATTTCTCCAAATGTTTTATGTCTTTTAAACCACAAAAATTTCTCATATCAAGTTTGGGCGGTTTGTTAAAATGATAAGAAAGCTATTACTGATATTTCAATATATACAGCCTCGTTTACACTTTATTAACGTTTGGGCACCCGTAATTTGGTGGAAGCTGTATTTTTTAATTGAATCAAACGCTCAACGACTTTTCCTGTCGCCAGGCCTTCACCAACCAAAGGCCATCCAGCGCCTCCTTCCGTTTTGTGGGTCGGTAATAAAAATCGCCTCTTGTTCAAATCAATTTCAAGTATTAGCCTGGGTATGAATTCCTGTTGATAAACATATTTAGATGCAGCGGTAATTAGAGTGCCACAACACCTTGCGGCCTGGCCAGCAAGTCGTCTCGGACAGGAAGAATTTCAGGCGATGAAGACACTTCCTCAAGCGTGCCGTCCGCCTTTATCTTTAATACATTCAGTTCACTACCTTTACCTATAGGTGTTTCAGGAAAAGTCCTGTGTTTGACGATGTGCAAGAATTCTTCCGAAGAATCCAAATCCATTTGATAAGGGTGACCGTCGCCCTTGAGTTTCAGCGTTTGAATCTCTACGGGATTGGTTGGGTCGGCAAGGTCATAAACAGAAACAGTGTTATCGCCATTGTTGGTGGTATAGGCGTGTGTCCCTGCTTGGTTAATTTTTATCCAGCAAATCAACTGGCCTTTATTTGGTACTAATCGCAAGAAAGACAGTTGACCTTCATCATCATATTTGAATACTGCAAGACGGGCGCTTGAAACCATACTCACGTACACTAATGGTTCTTTAGGGTGTGCTTGCAATCCAAACATCAGAGGATCTGGTTCACCATCATTATCCACGTCAAGCCCACCTTCAAATGCACCGGGCGGTGCAGGTATGGGCGCATGTTGTTTCAATGTTCCATTGGGGTTGATTTTGAACGATCTGATCATGCTCGGGGTATCCTTTTTGATATCTTCACCCCACATGGCGACACGACTGGCCAAAGGAAAGCGTCCAAAATCACCATCAAATATGAATTTATCTCTGGCTAGTAGTACTTGAGTCGGCGATCGACTCGATGTTGATAGCTCAATTTTTGAATTTGGAATGGGTGTGAGTTTGCCGTTTTTGTCGACTCTGAAACCCGTGTAGTTAGGCTTAGTTTTTGTCATGTCACGCTCAGGGTCTTCATTTTTATTGACCACATATAGCTTATTGCCCGCCAAAGCAAGACTGACAGGGTTTTTGCCACCCGATGGAAAAGGTGATCCCTTAACAGCAACTAATCCGCCATTTGATTGAATATCAAAAACTGCAATAGTATCTGATCCTCCATTAGTAGCGAAAAGACGTGTTTGGCCTGAATTTACAATAATATTTTGATCAAGATCAAATGGTCCGAAATGG
>JAJFJJ010000035.1 GCA_021774195.1 Nitrosomonas sp.
AAGCGTTTTGCACACCTTGAAGGTGATTGTAATAACGCTACACAGTTTTGCATTGAATCTAAGGCCACAATACTGTGTTGCCGCTCTTGCCAAGGACTACGGCCATTGTCTGCGAACGGCGCCTTGTCTTGTGACCTTAGATTCAATGCAAATTCTGTGTTCAACTGATTTTTCTAGGTTGAATGAATGGTTCAGATTGCTTGGCTAATTTTCTACCCGGTTTTGTTGTTTTTTCGCTACTTCTTTGAGCAAGATCAGAATAATATTGTTTTTTTATGAACAATTTCAGGATTTAGTAAGATTAATGGTATTATTAAAATAACCGCCAGATCATCCTGAATTTTATGGGTTTTTAGGTAGTGTCACATGCTGCCTGATATTGCAGACTAGGTTAACCGGCGGTCTACTGTTCACTTGTGTACTTGAATAAAGGAGGGAGTATGGGATTCTTCGATAAATTTAAAGACTTATTTGGTGGTAGTAAAGATGAAGCAAACAATGAAGCGGATTCGACCCAAAACATAGCCGAAAATATTGGTGATGTTACCGGTGATGCGGCAAGCAGTATGGCGAGTACAACTGGAAGTGTTGATGAGAGCACTCAAACTGTAGCAAGTTCTGCAACACTAGCTGAGCAGGACGTGGTTAGCAATGCTGCCGATAGTCACACGAATGTTCAAAGTAACAGTCTTAACAACGAAACAGAAATTGATGCAACCAATAATGCAAGTGAAACAATAAGTGCTAATTCCGATAGTAAAAGTGCTTAACGAATAAAATGAAAGAGTATCTATATTTGTAAGTTTATATTAACTGCAGATGGTTAATGAGGTTAATTATTTAGATTGAAGTAAAAAAACCTGGCAGTATTGATATTGCCAGGTTTTTTTACGTTTGTTGCGACAAGGCAGCATTTATTTTGTTAAAGATTGCTTGTAATTCTTTGAATTTTTTATTTGCAATATCTGGTTTTCCTGATAAGCGTTCATTGATCATATGCTCTGTCAAAATATGTGTTTGTTCATGTAGTTGAGCAATATTATCTAGCCAATGTTGCTCAAATGAATGAGCATGTTTTTTTCTTTTAATCCAAAAGCATTGATGGCATTTAGTACGATCAATAATAAGTGACGTTTTGTCACTATCGTGTGACTTCCACTTCTCTTTAAAGTTATTGAACCAGTGATCTGAGGTTAATCGGATTAATTTCTTTATTCTTTCTTTTTCAGAGTAAGTATTGTTTGCAGAAATTTTCCATTCTTTGATTGCTGTATGGTTAATTAGCCAAATATTAATTTCACTTGCTGGCATAGGTTTAGCAATGCCGTAGCCTTGAGCTAGATCACAGCCCATCAGTTGTAACATCATTCCATGTTCTTTTGTTTCGACACCCTCAGCAATGATTTGGCGATTAAAGGAATCAGCTAGGCCGATGATACCATCAATAATAGAGTAGTCATCCGGGTCATCAAGTATGTCTCTTACAAAGTTTTGGTCTATCTTGATGATGTCACAAGGTATTTCTCTCAAGTGGGTTAATGAGGAATAGCCTGTTCCAAAATCATCTAGCGCAATACGGACACCTAAATTCTGACAGGATTCGACGATATTTCTGATGGAATGAATGTCACCAAGAGTGCTGCTTTCTAGAATTTCCAGTTGTAAGCATCTAGAATCTATACTTGGGAACTTATCCAAAGTTTCACGGAGGTGGGTTAGAAATGATGGTGCCTGCAAGTGATGGGAGGAAACGTTTAAACTAACCTCTAGGTGTAATCCTTGTGATACCCATTCATTAAGCTGTTTCAATGTTTCATGAATGACCCATTGGCCAACGAGGATTTCTAATTCAGTGTTAGCAAGAAGTGGTAAAAATGATAGGGGAGGAATGATCCCCTCTCCAGATTTTTCCCAACGAATTAGGGCCTCGGCCCCAAAAACTTCCCCTGTCCTCATGTCTATTTTTGGTTGGTAATACAGGCGGAATTCGTTATTTAACAACGCCGCTTTTATCTCTTGTAACTGAGCATGTCTGCGAGTGGTCTGCTGGTCTTTTTCTGCATTATAGAAATGAAAAGCATTCTTTCCTGATAATTTTGCCTGGTACATGGCTTGATCTGCATGGCGCAACAAAGTATCAATATCTGCGTAATCTAACGGGTAAATTGTGGCACCAATTGACGTGCTGATGTTAATGGTTATTTTATCAATGTAATAGGGTCTGGAAAGTGATTCAATGATTCTTTCCAACAGCTTCATGCATGAAATTTCAGAATCGACATCGCCAAGAAGAATCGCAAATTCGTCTCCCCCTAATCGGGCTGCAGTGTCTTCTTCTCTTATAGTATCTTTAATTCGTTTAGCAACTTCAACCAGTAATTTGTCCCCAATCCCATGACCATGGTAATCATTGACAGGCTTGAAGTTATCTAAGTCAAGAAAGCAGATGGCAAGTGAAGAATTGCTGCGTTTACAACGGGCTGTCGCATGGACAAAACGAGCAGCAAATAGAATACGATTAGGAAGTTTTGTCAGAACATCATAATGCGCCATTAGCTCTAAATCTTTCTGGTACTGCTTACTCTGAGTGATATCCGTAAAGAAACCGACATAATTTGTAATCCGACCATCGTCTCCTTTTAACGTGGAGATGGTGAGTAGTTCCGCGTAAAGCTCACCATTTTTTCTCCGGTTCCAGATTTCCCCTTTCCAATAACCATGGGATTTTAGTGTGCCCCACATCTTGGTATAAAATTCAGGGCTTTGTTTGCCTGAGCTCAAGATATTATGTTTTTTTCCAACAATCTCCTTTAAGTTGTATCCCGTTAATTCGCAGAACGCGGGGTTGACATCAATAATGAGGCCATCTTTATCCGTAATGGAAATGCCCTCATTTGTTTCTCTAAATACTTGTGAAGCGAGTTGGAGTTGTTTTTCTGCGGCTGAGCGCTCTATCATTAGATTATTAAATGCACTTGCCATGTCAGAAATTTCATCATCACCTGACACGACTAGTAGTTGGTTAAACTGGTGTTTTTTCTTGCTGCTTCTCAATGCGTCCGCAATATATCTTATTTCATGTACTAATCTTGAGCGTAATCGTAGGCCAATAAAAATGGTGAAAATAATGGTTGTTAATGTGAATGCGAGATATAAATGCAAGAGATTTCGAGTGTCAGATTTCATCTGTTCTCCCAATACAGTCATATCTGAAGCGATAAGAATGCTCGCTTCATGAATTTGATTGATTCGTTCAGTTGACGCTTGCCACCAAAAACTAGGGTTTTGTCTGATTAAGTTGTGTTGCAGGTAGCTAATCGCATCAAGTGCAGGATTGTCGTTAACAATAACGATATCATCTATGTCATTAACCTCTAGCTGTTCAACTTTCATCTCATCAATCTTCGAGAGATAACTATTATATTGTCGAAAAGTGTTTTGAATGATATCAAGTGCTTCTTTTTCTTGAGTGTTTATTTCAGGTAAGTTTTTGTAAGTTTTAATTTCATCAAGAAAGTCCTCATATTTCAGTTTAAATCTTTTGAAGTATTGCTGGTTCCCTCTTATAACAAAATTCTTGAAATCGTGTATTAAACCACCGTAACCAACTAGAAATTGAAGGCTATTTAAAGCGTCGTTTCTGGTTCCTTTTTGATAGATAGTCTTACGAAAATGCTCGATCGTTTTTGTAGCCGAATGGGACTGAATATTATTTAAGTACGCTTGGTGTTTGCTTGTGGCAATATTGTTGAAATATCTAAGCTCAGTATGCTGTCCTGCAATGTAATTGGTGATCGCATTGAATTTTTTCGAATCTAGTTGTTGGGCCGTAAATACACCGTATAGGATGCCACGTTCGCGGCCAGCATATTCCTTCAATGATAAAATATGGAAATACGATAATGCCAGATTTTGGTATTCGTTATCTGTACTTAGAACTTGTATGATGCTAATCACGTCCATAATTGCATCAATTAATTGACTGTATGAATCGAAGAAATGTTCACTATTTAATTGATCAACTTCTGAGCGGATAATGGTTAACTCGGATAGCTTGAGATTTAATTGATCTAGTTTTCTCGCTTCACTTTTTGCCAGATAGCCTGGCACGTTGGAAAGGTGAGGGGAAAGCTGTTTGATCAGTGCGTCCGTTTGCTGACGTTGCAAAACTAATGACTTTAAATCCGTTTGATCGCGACGCATTACCACTCCTACGCTAATGCCACGCTCCTTTTGAAGTTGATGGGCAATGTCTATAAATGGGCGGGTGAAATCGGAGAAATGTAGGCTATCTTCAATACTTTGTAGTTGGCGATATTTTTCAGTGGTTGTGTTATAGGCAAAAAAAAGTAATGCGATAACCGGCAACAATAAAAATATACCTAGTTTGGTACTAATATTGATTTGTTTAAAATAGTCTATGCCTTTTCTCCTTTTTACATGCATAGCACTTGAGTGTGTCCGTGACAGGAGGTGTCTTATTTAGCTGCATAGGAGTGCCGTATTCCCTTAATTCAAAACAGCGTAAGTTTAAAACCAGTAAGTGGAGCTTTAGGCGCAGCCGTATTTCATCAGATTGTCCAAACCCAATAACTTATATGGCTTGTAAGCTAAAACATGACGGATTAGCGCAGCAGACATTTTATTCGTTTTTTATGGGTGAATTTTGACTTAGAGCAAGAATTTGCGACTGCATAGGTATATCCGGTCTCTCAATTGATTATTTTTGCTTGGGTCAAAGGGTGAATCGAGCGTTTTATCCCAATCGAGATGGCACCTAGTACTTCGTCTACTTGATATTGACGGATACGGCGCACACGAATAATGCTTCGTTACAAGGTGCATTCCTTGGCAAATGCTACAAGATGGTGATGGAACATCTTGTGATCTCTCCTCAATTCATTTTTTCAACGCCATTGCTTGTCTATTGCGCCAGTCACTTAATTTTGGCCTGAAACGTATACAGCAGCTTAGTTGTAGAGTGCCACGGGAAGTATAGTTTGTATTCAGTATATTACTTGCTGATTTTAAACTTGTCGCTGCAGAATAACAGCGCCTTTAGTCGTGGGCACACCCAGTTCAGACCAGCCCAACCCAACGTTTAAATTACAGTAGCCGATACGATATGTGGGCTAATGCTTCACAAATTGATTCCGCCATTGTCCCTGCTCTTTTTTACGTGCTGGCGCGTTAATGCCGGTAAAGGAAGAGCTAGTCCATCCTATTGGGCTAGTTATGCACACAGTACAAAAAACCTAACTAATCAAAAGCGGTCAGCGTAACGTCAACAATTTCATCTATTCTGTCTGCCGGAACTTGGGATGAAATCATCGTCCTTATTCCAGAGATGCTACTCATGAAATAAAAGACAAGCGCCTCAGCACTCTTGTTTTTTGTAATAACACCTTCTTTCTGCCCTTTTTCTATTGCTTTTTGTAGCGTTTGACTAAAGCGCAATGTCGCGGATGAAATTAGTTTGGCGACATGGGCATTACGCCCGCCAAATTCATGTGCTGTATTCATCACAAAGCAGCCCAAATTGGGCTTTTCGACAGCATGTGCGCCTCTTGCAAGATCATTCAAAAAGTTTTCAATAAATGCACGCCCTGTTATTGAATGCTTTAAGGCATGTTCAATTTGGGCAACTTGTTTGTCGCAAAAGAGATCTAGGCACTGTTCAAATAATTGAAACTTATTGCCATAGGCATGATAAAAACTACTTCTGGAAATTTTTGTTGCTTCAAGAAGATCTCTTAAAGTTGTTGAATCATAACCTTTTTCCAGAAATAGGTACATTGCGGTTTCCAGTGTCTCCTCTGGATCGTATTCTAATGGTCTGCCTTTTTTCATAAGTCTGTAAATCCGTTACATTAATAATTGTTCTTTAAAAACAGCTCAAATATAAATTAATACCTATTTTAGATATAGGGTCTATATTAAGCAAATAAAATAATACTACATAAGTATTACAATAATATTACAAGTTATATCCATTCTCAGGGTCAACTTCCAGAAATGTATAAATGAGCTTATAATCTTTTTAAATAAAAGATAAAAAGCAACGTTTACGATAAATCAAATTCGTTGCAACACACACCAACAAGTAGAGATTGCATCAGGAAAAAATATGTCACACACACCATCGGGCTTTTGGCGCCGTACAGTTTGTTTACTATACGAATCATTTCTTCTACTTGCAGTCATCTTTGTTGCTAGTTTCATTTTTCATCTTATTTTCCGTGATCCAAATGCCACGTATTTCAGACCGTTATATCAATTCTATTTGTTGATTGTCATGGGCTATTATTTTATTTGGTTCTGGACACATGGCGGCCAAACATTAGCCCTACAAACCTGGAAGATGCGTATCGTAACCGCTGACGGAAGCTATCTGGATAAAAGAAAAGCTGTCATACGTTATGCATTGGCCGTAACTGGTATTTTGTTTTTTGGCATCGGCATCTTTTGGGCATTATTTGATCGTAATCACCAATTTCTACATGATCGGCTAGGTGGCACTCAAATTATTAAAGTAGAAAATTAGAGGCCATTCTAATCAAAGCCGCAAACTATAAATTATCGCCCCAACAATGACCGCGCAGCTTTTTCAAGCGAAAACAATCGGTCTCTAAACACCTAGTAGACCATTGTATGCACAAATTGTTCAATTGTTCATCAGGCGCGCCATGATTAAGATTTTTTAGATGCTATTATAAATCATATAGGGATATTTTGTACCAGTTTTGTACCAATATAACAAATTTTTCTTAAACCAATTTTAAACTGATGTGCTAGAATGCCAGCCGCTGTTATTTTTATTTTATTTTATATGTAGTTAGTAGTTTATCCGTTAAACGCCCTATTGATAGGATACATGCCGATGCGTACTTTAATTTTCTCGAAAATACCTAGCTCTGAGCCTAGCTCTGAGTTTGCAACAAAAGAGTATATTGCTCACACATATCTATTCCTTATCTCGATTATTGCACTAATTGGAGTCTTCATTTTTGATTTTTATTCGCCATTGGGCGTGGCTGCGGGAACTCCTTATGCGTTAATTGTATGCGGCACACTCTGGATCAGAGGTAGTCAGAGCACCTATATCATTGCAGCACTTGGGCTCACACTGACACTCCTTGGTTTTTACGTATCTCCATACGCAGCTGCGCCAATCGACGTTGTTATTATCAACCGAATTCTTGCCGCATTGTTGATTGTGTTCGCCATGGTCATTGTTCTCAAAGCGAAGAAGGCGCATTACCATCTATCTATCTTAAAAACACAATCGATATTAGACCCAGACACACAATGTAAAAATAAACGAGCTTTTGAGCAAGAATTGGGTTTTGAACTGCAGCGTAATAAACGCTATAAAAGGCATCTGTCTATCGGCATTTTTGAGATAGATGAATTTAATTTTTTTACATTGAGTCATGGTAAAGAAGAAGCAAATAAAGTGATCAAAAATATCGCCCAAGAAATTAAGATGCTGATCAGAACCACAGACACCGTCTATCGTATTGATAATGACAGGCTCGCCATACTTTTCTCGGAAACTGATTTAGTAAAGGCTAAAGAGGTTAGCGAAGTGATCTGCAAGAAACTATCCAACAACAAAGCAATAACCAGTCATCAGATGACTTTAAGCGCCGGATTGTCAGAGCTCAAACCATCCGACAGTTTAGAAAAACTATTAATACGCACAGAAAAAGCTTTAAGATTGGCTCAAAAAGAAAGTGGCGATTTAGTCTCCACACTTCCTCAAACACTGAGTATGAACAGATCGGCTGTCCCTGCAATTTTATGTCGCTCACGTTCGGAAATGCCCAGTACGACAAATTAGTTTGAATTTCAAGTAGGGGTTGGGAATAATAGGTTGATCAATCTTTCTATTAGTTTCTATAACAACATAAAAGATTTTATCCCAAATACTGACTACTCAAAATACTGACTACTCATAAATTAGCAATACAACACCATTCACATCTTATAATGGATGTGAATGGTGTTGCCTGAAAAATATTTGTTCGCAATATTTTCATCGCACATTCTGATTATCAGCAAATAAGACTTACACACGGTTCTCTTATATAATCCTCTATTTATAAAGCTTCACATAAAGAGAAATCTTCGGTTTTAAAGAGACCAATGAGTACTTCTCTGTCAAACACCAACCGTAATTTAGGATGTTGAAAAATATATGTTTTTCAATAAATCAATGGCAAAAAAAACCAGTGGAAGCTCACTGCCGCCAAGGGTGGCAAGGCTGCTACGTGAGTCTGGATGGTTAATCCTTGTCGGTGCGGCACTTTATCTGACACTGATCTTTCTGAGCTATGATCGCGGCGATTCCGGTTGGTCGCACAGCGGCGATTTCAACTTTGTTCAAAATGCCGGCGGTTACATTGGTGCATGGTTAGCAGATTTATTGCTGTATTTATTTGGTGTGTCCGCCTGGTGGTGGGTATTTTTCTTTTTATCCGCAGTGCTATGGAGTTACCGGCGCATTGATGTCGCAGGAATTTTTGACCGCCATTCATTGTTGCTATCGTTGGGGGGGTTTCTGTTACTACTCACAGCCAGTAGCGGACTGGAAGCATTACGACTGTATACGATTACTATCTCCCTTCCACAAATGCCTGGTGGTATGGTGGGGGAAACCATCAGTCGTCATCTCTCTCAAATATTGGGTTTTACTGGCGCAACGTTAACACTAGTTATTCTGATGGCGGTTGGGTTTAGTCAATTTACGGGACTATCATGGGTTCGCTTCGTAGAAAAGATTGGCGAAATTATTGAGACCTATTTTCTATTTTTAGTGAATATTTGGCAAAATAGAAAAAGCAAACAAGACAACGCACTTTCTTCATTGCAGCGTGATGAACTTATTGAAGAATTTACTGCGCAACCTGAACAAAACAGCACTTCGTTACATATTGAGCAACCCACAATTGCCACCACAAAATCCAAACGAGTCGTCAAAGAGAAACAAATACCACTATTCTCCGATCTGACTGATTCCCCAATCCCTCCCCTACATTTATTGGATGAACCAGACAAAACGGTTGAAATCATCCCAAAGGAAAGTCTTGAGTCAACCTCACGCCTGATTGAGCGCAAACTTAAAGAATTTGGCGTCAGTGTCAAAGTAGTCGCCGCCTATCCTGGACCGGTGATTACTCGCTATGAAATTGAGCCCGCAATAGGTGTTAAGGGCAATCAGATCATTAACCTGGCTAAGGATCTGGCACGCGCACTTTCAGTCGCCAGCATTCGGGTGGTTGAAACGATTCCCGGGAAAACCAGTATGGGACTTGAAATTCCAAACCCAAAACGACAAATGGTCAGACTACTGGAAATTCTCAGTTCACAAGTTTACACCGATAATAAATCTCCGCTAACCATTGCATTAGGTAAAGATATCAGTGGCCGCCCAGTAGTTTCTGATCTGGCTAAAATGCCTCATGCCTTAGTTGCTGGAACGACAGGTTCGGGCAAATCGGTTGCCATTAACGCTGTCATTTTGAGTCTAATCTACAAAAGTACGCCGGAACAAACACGCTTGATTCTGATCGACCCAAAAATGCTGGAATTATCCGTTTATGAAGGCATTCCACATCTGTTGACGCCTGTTGTGACCGACATGAGCGAAGCAGCTAGTGCACTACGCTGGAGCGTGGCGGAAATGGAGCGACGGTATAAATTAATGTCCTCATTGGGCGTGCGAAATCTCAACGGTTACAATCAAAAAGTACGTGATGCGATCAAAAATGAAGAGCCGTTGGCTAATCCATTAAGTATCACTGGAGATAGCTCTGACTTATTAGAAGAACTACCGGTTATCGTTGTGATCATCGATGAGTTGGCCGATCTAATGATGGTTGCCGGTAAGAAAGTAGAACATTTAATCGCACGTCTCGCACAAAAAGCCCGCGCGTCTGGAATACATCTATTGCTTGCCACGCAACGACCCTCTGTCGATGTCATCACTGGTCTGATTAAAGCAAATATTCCAACTCGTATAGCATTTCAGGTTTCAAGTAAAATTGATTCACGCACAATTCTTGATCAAATGGGTGCTGAAGCATTACTCGGCCAAGGTGATATGCTTTATTTGCCACCTGGTAGTGGTTATCCGCAACGTATACACGGTGCGTATGTTGATGACAACGAAGTTCATAGAGTCGTGGAATACTTGAAAGAGCATGGTGAGCCACGTTACGTGGAAGAAATTCTTAGCACCGAAGAAGAAGGTAGTGCTGCAAATAATCAGAACGATAAAAAAAGAACTTCTGGCGGCGAATCTGATCCACTTTATGATGAAGCGGTGGAAATCGTGATTAAAACACGCCGTGCTTCGATATCATTGGTTCAAAGAAATTTACGTATCGGCTATAATCGAGCCGCACGTCTAATTGAAGAAATGGAAAATGCGGGTCTGGTTTCATCCATGCAAAGTAACGGCAACCGAGAAGTATTGGTTCCTAAGCGTAGTGAATAACCATAAGAAACCGTTTCCCTTTATTTTTTGCTCACCTGAGAATATGATGCTCATCCCAAAACACCGCTTATTGTTATTCTTTTTCTTTTTACTACCAACCGTCGTACATGCTACAGCGACTGAAAACCTTAAAAATTTTATTGATGAAACCAAAACAGTGCGCGCAGTATTTTCACAAACTTTATTGGACAAAAATGCACGTACTATTCAAGAATCTAGTGGCACCATGCTGTTCGAGCGCCCCAGCAAATTTCGCTGGATCTATGAGGAGCCCTATGAGCAAATAATCGTTGGTGATGGTGAGCGTGTCTGGTTTTATGACGCCGACCTCAATCAAGTCACCGTGCGTCAGTTTGACATCGCAATTGGTAGTAGCCCAGCAGCTTTATTAGCCGGAAACAGTGCCATCGAAGATAATTTTGAGCTCGTCGAATTGGGACAACAAAACCAGCTGAAATGGCTTGAAGCAACTCCCAAAAGTAATGAAAGTGCCTTTGAATTTATTCAGCTTGGTTTCACGATAGATGGTACATTGCAAATTATGGCGCTAAGAGACACGCTTGGCCAAACAACGCTACTGACATTTGCCGAATTAGATAAAAACCCGGTATTACCTGCTGATTCTTTTGAATTTACGCCGCCTGAAAATGCGGATGTTATCAGTGACTGATCTGTTCGGCCAGCAACAACCCAAACACCCTCTGGCAGAACAGCTACGGCCTCAAAAAATTGATGACTTGATCGGCCAAGATCATTTGCTGGGTAAGGGCAAACCATTACGCTTGGCGATAGAATCAGGTAAACCCCACTCAATGATTTTATGGGGGCCTCCCGGCAGCGGAAAAACTACGTTAGCGCGTATCATGTCAACGGTGTTCAATACTGAATTTATCGCCCTATCGGCAGTCTTATCCGGCATCAAAAACATCCGCGACGCGATTGAACGCGCTCAAACAGTACTACAACAAGCTGGGCGTCACACAATTTTATTCGTCGATGAGGTACATCGTTTTAACAAAGCCCAACAGGACGCCTTTTTACCGCATGTTGAACAGGGGTTAGTCACCTTTATTGGGGCCACCACTGAAAACCCTTCATTTGAAGTCAACAGTGCACTCTTATCACGTGCCCAGGTTTATACACTGACGGCCTTGTCTGAACAAGACCTGGGAAATTTGTTTGAACGCGCCAATCAATATTTATCATCCCAATTGCAATTTTCCAATGATGCCAGGCGATTACTGGTTGTGTTTGCCGATGGTGATGCCAGACGTCTGTTGAATATGTTGGAGCAGTTAAGTGATGCAGCTCAAACCGAAAACGTCTTAACCATCAATACAGATTATGTACAAAATGCATTGTCACGCAATGCACGCAATTTCGACAAGGGTGGCGATGCGTTTTATGATCAAATTTCCGCTTTGCACAAATCCGTACGCGGCTCATCACCCGATGCCGCACTTTATTGGTTATGCCGCATGCTGGATGGCGGCGCAGATCCGCTGTATATTGGGCGTCGTCTAGTTCGCATGGCAATAGAAGATATCGGCTTGGCCGATCCACGCGCTCACCGCATGAGTCTGGATGCCTGTGAAACTTATGAACGGCTCGGTAGCCCCGAAGGAGAGCTTGCACTGGCACAGGCCGTGTTATATCTAGCTTGCGCGCCTAAAAGCAACGCTGCTTATATGGCTTATAAGCACGCTCGTGCCTTCATTAAAGATGACAATTCACGTCATGTGCCCATGCATTTGCGCAATGCCCCGACAAAATTGATGAAAGACATGGGCTATGGCGAAACTTATCGTTATGCTCATGATTGTCCGAATGCTTATGCTGCGGGTGAGCGTTATTTTCCTGATGATATGCCCGAGGTCAATTTTTATCAGCCGACGACCTATGGACTAGAACAAAAGATTTCGGATAAATTGGCTTACTTACGCAGTCTGGACGAAGAAACCAAAAAGAAATTTAAATGATTACCACTGCTATTTTGGAGTTTGCATGCTAGAGATTAAACAATTACGCGCTGATCTGGATCAAGTTACTAAAACCCTTGCTAAACGAGGCTTTACTTTTCCAGTTGAGAGGTTCAATGCGCTGGAATCGGAACGAAAGACCGTTCAGACTTATACGCAAGAGTTACAGGCCAAGCGTAATGCCAGTTCCAAACAGATTGGTATTGCAAAAAGCAAAGGCGAAGATGCCAGTACTATTTTAACTGAAGTCGCACAACTTGGCGCTGAGTTAAAAAAAACTGAAACACAATTAGAACAAATTCAAACGGAGCTACAAAAACTCTTGCTTAACATCCCCAACCTACCGCATGAAAGTGCTCCAGTGGGGAAAAGTGAAGAAGACAACCAACAAACCCGTCTCTGGGGGCAACCACGCACATTCAAATTTGAAATTCAAGACCATGTAAGCATCGGCGAAGGTTTGGGATTATTAGACTTTGAAGCGGCAGCCAAACTAAGTGGCGCACGTTTTAGCTTGATGACCGGTAGCCTGGCACGTTTACACCGGGCGTTGACGCAATTTATGCTGGACACACACACCCAGCAACATGGCTATGTCGAGACTTATGTGCCGTATCTAGTCAACCAGGAAAGTTTACGCGGTACGGGCCAGTTACCCAAATTTGAAGAAGACTTATTTGCTGTAAATGCCGGTGGAAAGAAGGAAACGGAAGAGAACCATTCACCAGCTTTTCACCTGATTCCAACTGCTGAAGTACCAATTACCAACATGGTGCGAGACGAAATTGTCCCGCTAAAGTCCCTCCCCATGCAATTTGTCGCGCATACCCCCTGTTTTCGCTCTGAAGCAGGTAGCTACGGCAGAGACACACGCGGCCTGATTCGTCAGCATCAGTTTGACAAGGTCGAGCTGGTCCACATTGTTCACCCGGAACACTCCTATGAAGCCCTAGAAAACTTGGTTGGTCATGCAGAAACCATTTTACAGAAACTGGAGCTACCTTATCGCGTGATGACATTATGCACAGGTGACATGGGGTTTTCTGCAGCCAAAACTTACGATATTGAAGTTTGGTTGCCAGCCCAGAACACCTACCGGGAAATTTCTTCATGCAGTAATTGTGAAGCATTCCAAGCGCGACGAATGCAAGCACGTTTCCGCAACGAAAAAGGTAAACCCGAGCTATTACACACGCTAAATGGATCCGGACTAGCTGTTGGCCGCACACTGGTCGCCATCCTTGAGAATTATCAGAACGCAGATGGCAGTGTCACCATTCCAGCCGTGCTAAAACCGTATATGAATGGCCTTGACCAATTGAGCAAAGCAGGAGGAGAATAACCATAATGAACCGAAAAAACCGAACTGCCTCACTCTCTTTAAAAGGACAACCAACATGCAAGACGAAACTAACAACACAACTGACACCACGGATGATCTCGCTGCATTAGAAACTGAGATTCGCGATGCTATTGCGTCTGGCGAAAACATCCAGGACGCTGTTCACCACATAACACTTAAAGCCATGGATGCCAACAAACTGGATCTGGAGTCCATCCGCCGCATTATTACTGCTGTTATGCAAGGCGTACATGATGGCGCACAGCAACAATTACAGCACACCACTGATCAGACGCAAAGTGCAAAAAAACAAATCACTGATGCAATCGCAGGACTAGACTCCGCGCTGGCGGGCTTTGCAGAAGCTTCTAAACTCGCACTACAAGAAGCAACAGGCAATGCAAAACGGTTTTCTGAAAAGGAACTATCACGTGCACAAAAAGATTTGGAAAGTCTGGAAAGCTTATTTGTGGACACCGTGCAGGATACTGCAGCAGCAGCGAAAGGCACTATTTCAGAAATACTGCATGATCTTAGCAATCACGCTAGAAATAATGGTACCGCCGTTGGTAGGCAATTAAAAGAAACCTTATCCACTTTTACTCAGCAAGTTACTTCAGTCGGCCATGCGCAACTGGATGCAGGCAATCATTTGGCCCACGCAACAACTAACTTTATTCGGAAAATTGCAAGTGGTGTGTTGGATGGTGTGAAGGACCATAAAAACAATGATTTAAAATAAACCAGTACTTAACACTCATTTTCAACAATGATCAGCATTATTCAACGCGTCAGCACGGCAAAAGTAACTGTCGAAAGCCAGGTGCTTGGTACGATTGATAGCGGTATTGTGGCGCTGGTAGCGGTAGAAAAAGAAGACACTGAAAAAATAGCCAATCGTTTACTCGAACGTATTTTGAATTACCGTATTTTTCCGGATGACGATGGACGTATGAACTTAAGTCTACGTACAATCCACGGTGGTTTATTGCTGATTCCCCAGTTCACTCTGGCTGCCGACACAAACACTGGCAACCGTCCCAGTTTCACCAGCTCCGCATCGCCGGAAAAAGGACGTCAGTTATTTGCTTACCTGCAAGAAACTGCGAACAAAATTTATCCAGGGACACAACATGGTCAGTTTGGTGCCGACATGCAAGTTTCCCTGATTAACGATGGGCCAGTGACATTTACTTTACGGGTTTCTGTTTGACTCTAATCAAGTGGCCTTGTTGTAGAGCGTCTGTAACTATTCAGTATATTGTGGTAACTGTTTTGATTGCCCCTAGAACTCATTAGTACAAGGCACAAAATGCGAGTTTACACGTGTAAATGATCATTCTGTAATGCGGAAAAGGAGAATTCTAGGGGTGAGCTGAGTAGTTACTCCTCAATATACAATTCAACGTATAGAATCCAGCAACTGATGTCATCTTCAAGCGAAGCGAGATAGGTCTCTCTTTTTGGTGTTGGTTATTGATAATTATTATCGTTTACGTTATCATCCACGCTTTATGTTGTGCTGTACGCATTAAATAGCTCTTATTTGCTTGTTGAGATTTTATTTGGTGGTCCTGCTGCAACAAGTTATTTATTAATCAGCATGCAGAAGATGCCGGTAAGTTCAGGGTTACAGGGTTAAACGAATATCATTGTCATTAGGCGATGATCCATGAATAAATCGGTGTTCTCTTTGATCTTCTTTCCTGTCCAGTAATGCATTCATTATCATCCCAGAAAACCTATGAGTATCTGGCACCTAGGCAAAGTTTAATTTCTCTGCCTGGTTTGTTGCTTGTACTCGCGTTCCATGGCGCAATTTTTTATGTGCTATGGAATCAAAAGATGATTCCGCCGCCCGAACAGATGGTTACTCTATTTGCTGATATGATTGCATTACCGGTGCCGGAAACGGCACCAAAGACTAGGCCGGAACCACCACCAGTCAAGTTGCAACCGATTAAAAAGCCCGAACCAAAGCCAAAGCAATTAGTCGCTAAAGCACCGGTTAAACCGGAACCTGTTCCTATTGTGCCGGTCGAGCCCGAACCGGCGCCGGTAGTAGAACAAGAAATTGTGCCGGAGCCTGTTGTCGAACCGGCGCCAACGCAAATGCAAACCGGACCAGTAACTTTATCTGCTGAATTGTCAGTTTCTTGCCCAACATTAACTGCACCGATTTATCCCGCAATTTCTCGCCGTATGGGTGAGGAGGGAAAATTGATATTGCGTGTGGAGCTGGATGAAAATGGACGTATTGATCAGGCGCGTGTGGTGGATAGTAGCGGCTATGATCGACTGGATAATGCTGCGTTGGAAGCTGTGAAGAACTGGCAATGCAGACCATCAATACGTGATGGACAGCCGACCCGGGCTGTGGCTTTGCAACCTTTTAACTTTGTACTGCAAGGAAATTAAACGAATGGAAAAAGAACTTGGTTTTTCACATTTTCTAGCTCAGATTGACGGGGTTGGTATCAGCGTTTTGGTGCTGTTGCTGTCGTTGTCCGTGGCCAGTTGGTATCTGATTGTAACCAAAAGCATTGCCAATCATATTGCCAAAAAGCGTGCCGATGAATTTCTGAAGCATTTCTGGAGTGTTGATTCTTTGCAAGATGTCAAAGTGTCTTTTAATAGTGCGACGCCCAACAACGCCTTTGCTGAATTGGCTAAACAAGGTATTGAGGCGGCAGAGGATTCTAAGGCGCATGGTATCCATAAACTAGCCGCTGCTGGTGGAACCAGTGAATTTATTACCCGTGCATTGCGCAATGGTATTGATCAAGAAGCGACCCGTGTGGAAAATGGACTGACTTTGATTGCTTCAGCTGGTTCGGCAGCGCCTTATATTGGTTTGTTCGGTACCGTGTGGGGTATCTATCACGCATTAATCCAGATCGGCCTTTCCGGTCAGGGTACCTTAGATAAAGTAGCAGGGCCCGTTGGTGAGGCGTTAATCATGACCGCGTTGGGATTGGCTGTCGCAATTCCTGCGGTATTGGCCTATAACGCATTTGCACGCCGCAATCGTATCTGGCTTGCGCGGTTAGATGCTTTTGCTCATGATTTATTTATCCTAATTACAGTAGGTTACAGCAGTGATGATGCCTCGTCTGTGCCAAACCAAACACCACATAACCCGGCTTCAACCATATCCGCGTCCATTTCTGAGAGGGGGCAATAATGGCATTCGGCAGTTTGGATAATGGTGGGCGCCAAGCACCAATGTCCGAGATTAACGTGGTGCCGCTAGTAGATGTCATGTTGGTATTGCTCATCATTTTTATTATTACTGCGCCATTATTGACACACTCGGTCAAAATTGATTTGCCCAAGGCAGAAAGTAATCCCAATATCACTCAACCTGAACATGTTGAGGTTGCCATTCGTACTGATGGCAGCCTATTTTGGAATGGAGAGCCTGTTGCGCTGGAAGAATTATCCGCTCGTTTTGAGATGATTGTTGTGCAAGAACCGAATACCGAATTACATATTCGTGCCGATAAATTATCACATTATGAACATGTGGCGCGTGTCATGAGTATTGGTGCTCAAGCAGGTATGGCGCGAATCGGTTTTATCACTGATCCAACTAAAGAATAGCAATGGGTAAAACATCGGTTTCGATCTTTCGGCAGAAAAAATTCTGGCTGCCATTTCTGAGTGCTGCCCTTGTCATGTTGATTGGCTTGATGATCTTCATTGTCCCATCACCATACTTGTCATCTCAGCTTTATGAGACAACTGCAGGACAATTTCGGCAAGTTGATGTAACCCCTGATGTGACCGTTGAAATGGATGCTAATAGTGCCATGACTGTGGCAAACAGTGTGCCTCCTAGTGTCGAGTTAATACGGGGGAATGTTTATTTTAATGGTAATGGCAATGCTGTCGATACCATAAAATTGGAAGTCATCATGGGGCAAGCGTATTTCCAAGATAATGGCGCAAGCTATAGCCTTGAAACCACTAAAGATGGCGGTAGTATCGCGGTTTCTCAAGGACAATTGGAAATGCGTATTGGCGATCAAACGCGCTTGGTTAGCGCGGGTCAACGTGTTGATTTTGATAGTTTCAAGGTTGTTGACGAGTCTTCAATTGTTGGGCTGGATATCGCTTCTTGGCGGCTCTAGTTGATATGGTTGTTGATATACGATGAAAGTAAAATTAACTGCCTAGTTTTTGTCAATCGGATCAGTTGTACTGTGTATAGAATTATTTCCGTAACACAGTAGTTGGGACGAAATTTCGATTTTTAGAAATGTCCGTAAATTAAAAACCCTCGTGTCGAATTAATCCAGTGAATACGGCAGGGCGGTGACTTTCAATTCCGTCCCATCCAAGCTTTTCCAAAAAATACGGTCAGACTCGACGCTACTCAATTGAATCACCGCCAACACTTCATAACCCCCGTCCAGTGAAGGCGCTGCATTAACGACTTTTCCACATGATTGTTCTGCTGTTTCGGTGCTGAATAAATCATCGCCCGGTGTGACCGGGGTGGTTGATGCAACGTGGGCTAAAACCATACGGCGTTTGAGTTTTCCTAAGTATTGGGTACGTGCAACAATTTCCTGTCCCGGATAACACCCTTTTTTGAAGCTGACACCACCAAGAATATCCAGGTTAACCATTTGCGGTAAAAACTGTTCCTGTGTGTCCGGTAGGATGACCGGGATACCTGCTTGGATATTCAACAAGTCCCAGCAATCTTTTCCGACGGGTTTAGCTTGTTTACTCAGTTGCTCCCATAGTTTGGCCGCATTTGCGATGGGGATGATGAGTTCAAAGCGATTTGGTGCGTGACAAATAATGCTGGTTTGTGTCTTGTGCATGATGTCAAGCGGCTGGCCGGAAGGTTTTGTTTCCAGAATTTCTTTTATTAGTCCAGCGGCTTGTTTTCCTGCGATACCGATACGAATCCAGCGATTGCTGCAATCGGTTACTTTAACCTTGGCGCGTAGCACAAACATGGATAGTCGTTTCGAAATGGCAGCGCATAAGCTGGCGGGCAACGAGATTAAAAAATCCTCTTCTTTTTGCCACAGTAAGAAGTTGGTCAGTATGCGTCCTTTCGCCGTGCAGTAGCTGCCGTATTGTGCTTTATGGGTATTCACCTCGTTAACATCACAAGTTAACTGGCTCTGCAGAAAAGTTTGTGCATCTTCACCAGAAAAACCAATAAGTCCCTGGTGAGAGAGGTCGGTCATGATGGTGTTTGTGCCGGTGTGTTCAAGCTCTAAAGTTTGCTCGTCATAATGCATAACTTCACCATTTCTGATGATCGCGTGGTGTTGTTGTAAAAATTGTTGCCAGTCTGGATGCATTTTAAAAGTGGAAAAATTAATCAAGCTATCAGAGGCAACATTGTTTAGTTGCGCTGGTGTGCTGATATCGAGTGGTAGGATATAAGAAATTTGCAGGAATCATCAGACAAAATTATCCTGATGGAGCTGTTGACATATTTTGAGGCTGTTCGGTTTTATGAATCTGTTCAAGCAATGCTTCGCTATCAGGATATTAGTTTACAGCACGGTAATTTGAACAGCACTTTTGTATATCTAGAAAATTCTAATCTTTATCAATTTTGTTTTTAATGGCATCTAAAACACCTTTTGCTTTATCTTTTACATTTTCTTTCATATGCATCGCTGAAGCTTCTACTTGCTTGGCTTTGCCCTCTGCTTTTAACGCGGAATCACCAGTGATTTCACCTAAGGCTTCTTTAGTTTTTCCTTCGATATTTTTGGCAGTAGCTTTTAATTTGTCTTTGTTACTCATGGCTTTTCTCCTGGTTTGTTCTAGTTAAAATGATAATACCGTTATTTAGGAGGGCAGGGTACTTTCTTTTCATATTTCTAACTAATCAGTGTATGAATCGGCCCGGTTTTTCCGGAGACATTTTAGTCTGAGTCAGGCTGCTTCATCTGACTCTTCCAATTGGCGATAATATGCCATTTCGTATTCTGCTGGCGGAATATTTCCGATCGGCTCCAATAACCGACGATTGTTAA
>JAJFJJ010000036.1 GCA_021774195.1 Nitrosomonas sp.
TAACTATTCAGCTTACCCCTAGAATCCATCATTTCTGTGTTACAAAATGATCATTTACACGTGTAAACTCACATTTTGCGCCTTGAACTGATGAATTCTAGGGGCAATCAGAACAGTTACCGAAATATACTGAATAATTACGAAACCGCTACGTTTAATTCAGGATAATATTCGTTTGATATGCGTTGACAGTAATCGACAAGATTCTGTTTACTCAGTGCGTATTCCTTAACCGGTGATTCTATCGGACAGGCAAGCGTGTTGATCAAAAAACCAAATGCAGTGGCATCTAAGCTGGTCGGTTTGTCACCCATGAAATAAGGCTTGTTAGCTAAGAAATCAGAAATTGCATCCAAATTATCGCGGCCCAGTTGAAAAATTTCTTCGCTACTATGCCGACCAATCCCGTGTCCGTGAATTTGTCGACGAATCAAAATCCGATAAACCCATGCAACCATGTCTCTGATAAATGGCGGCAAAGTATGGAAAATAGCTCTTTTGTTCACTTGCCAGTTCTCTTCAGAATATTGCCAGCGCGTGTACATCGTGATCCAAAATAAATGCTCCTCAATTAAGCGGCGCATGGCTAAGCTGATCGCTTTTTCAGATGGACTCAAATCAGCATCCAATTTGTCACCATGTTTTTTTATTAGATGTTGAATGATAAGGTCGCTATCAGCAATTTTTTTGTCGCCATCTTCAATAAACGGCAGTTTTCCCTTTGGCGATTTTAGCGGCAGATTATGAACTATCTGATACGGCGTGTTAGTCAAGCGTAGATAAGTCTCTAACTTACAACAAAAATGGCTTAGGTTGGGAATACCCCAAGTACGGACAAATTGATGCAATTTAATCATAACCTTCCCCAATTAATTGTATTTTGCAAGTCAATATAAACTGGATACTTTTAAATTGCAAGTGACCGATGTTCCTTCCCGAATACTTAAAAAAATGGCACTATTCAGCAGGCGTTAGTTCATGGACAAATTGTTTAACACGCGCCACGCGCATTTCGACGGACTGAATTTGCACTTGAATTCTAATTTTATCTGGCCCTGACAAAGCATATTCCCGGCTACTCTGTATTAGTATCATGACTTTCGCTGGATCAACCGGTGGATTGGGCATAAAGTGAACCTGAATACTCTCAGTGCCGGCATCAATACGAACGATGCCCAACGGCTTAGCTGCGATTCGTAAACGATGACAATCCAATAAAGCCCGAGCTGAATTTGGCAATAAACCAAAGCGATCAATCAATTCACGTTGCATGTCATCCAGCGCATCATCATCGATACAGTTCGCCAGACGTTTATATAAAACCAGTCGTTCATGAATGTCATGACAGTATTCGTCCGGCAGTAATGCCGGGACATGCAAATTAATCTCGGTCGCAACCCCCAACGGATGCTGCATATCCGGTTCTCGACCGTCTTTCAGCGATTTTATAGCGCTGTCCAGCATGGCACTATAAAGACTAAAACCGATTTCCTGCATCTCTCCGCTCTGAGATTCACTTAGCACCGCACCAGCGCCACGAATTTCAAGGTCATGCATGGCCAAATAAAAACCCGAACCAAGTTCTTCCATGGTTTGTATGGCTTCCAAACGCTTTTTAGCTTGTGAGCCTAACGCCTCTTCTTCAGGCGTTAACAAATAAGCATAGGCTTGATGGTGGGAACGACCAACCCGGCCACGCAATTGGTGTAATTGCGCCAAACCGAATTTGTGTGCTTTATTAATAATAATCGTGTTGGAACTTGGAATATCAATTCCCGTTTCAATGATTGTGGTGCATAACAAGATGTTGAATCGTTGCTGATAAAAATCACGCATAACATGTTCCAACTCCCGCTCACGCATTTGGCCATGTGCAATTTTGATGCGTGCTTCCGGTAACAAGCCGGATAGCTTTTCGTACATCAATTGGATGGTATTAACTTCATTATGCAAAAAATAAATCTGCCCGCCACGTTTCAATTCGCGCAGACAGGCTTCTCGAATAATACCCATGGAAAAAGTGCTGACAAAAGTTCTGATCGCCAAGCGACGTTGTGGTGCAGTGGCGATAATAGAGAAGTCACGTAATCCTTCCAGTGACATCGCCAATGTGCGTGGAATTGGTGTCGCAGTGAGGGTCAAGACATCCACTTCAGCACGCATTTTCTTCAACTGTTCTTTCTGACGGACGCCAAACCGATGTTCTTCATCAATGATGACCAAACCCAGGTTTTTGAACTTGACACTTTTTTGGATGAGTTTATGCGTACCGATGATAATGTCAATTTCACCTTTGGCTAACCCTGCCAGTGCTTGCGTCTGTTCCTTGGCAGAACGAAAACGAGACAGTTCAGCAATCTTAACCGGCCATTGATCGGCAATCAGACCAAAACGGTCAGAAAAATTCTGGAAATGCTGCTCGGCTAGTAACGTTGTGGGGACCAGCACAGCAACCTGCTTGCCGTCTGCAACGGCAACAAAAGCGGCTCGTAATGCCACCTCAGTTTTACCAAAACCAACGTCACCGCAAATCAAACGATCCATCGGTTTATTGGACGTTAAGTCGCCTATTACAGCCTTGATAGCAGCAGCCTGGTCAGCCGTTTCCTCAAACCCAAAGCCCTCTGCAAATGCATCATAATCATGTTGCCGTAGTTCAAAACAATGTCCTTCACGTGCAGCACGTTGGGCATAAAGGTTAAGCAATTCGGCTGCAGTGTCGCGCACTTGTTGCATGGCCTTGCGTTTGGCCTTGTCCCATTGGCTGCTACCCAGTTTATGCAACGGTGCCGATTCAGGTGCTGCACCACTATATCGCCCGATTAGATAAAGTTGTGAAACCGGCACATATAGCTTGTCACCACCATTATATTCTAACGACAAGAACTCACTTAATTCCCCATCGTCCCCTTCTCCAACATCCATGCTAACCAAGCCCAAATAACGACCGATGCCATGCTGTTCATGCACCACCGGGTCACCGGGCTTAATCTCAGATAGATCACGCAGAATATTATCGGTTGAAGTAGTTTTGCGTGATTCCCGTTCACGGCGGCCATGCACATGCGTGGCATATAATTCACTTTCAGTAATGAACGCGAGCGACTGCTCGTGCTGTATAAAACCGTTATACAGTGGCGCAACAGCCAACATAAACGGTTGATTGGTGCTCATGAACTGAGCATAATCCTGACAGGCGTCTGGGTGTAAATCATGCTCATTAAGATATTCGGCAATTAATTCACGTCTACCCATACTTTCAGCCAGCAACAATACACGGCCATTTGATTGCGTATGGGTCTGCACAAATGAAGCCAACTTTTCCAGTGGGTTATCCACATGACGATTGACCTGTATCGGTGGTAAAACATCAGTGAATTGTTCTTGCTGGGCCTCTACTTGTTGTGCATCACGCAGCATTTCAATGCGTGCATACGGTTTTAATTGCCCGAAAAAAACATCACTAGCAAGAAATAATTCACTGGGTGGAAGGAGTGGGCGTTCAAGATCCGCATGTAATAATTGATAACGCGATTGGGTATCACGCCAAAATTCGTCCATCACAGACCGAATGTCCTGATGCAAACAAATTAAACTATTTTCCGGTAGATAATCAAAAATCGTCGCGGTCTCGTCAAAAAATAGCGGGAGATAATATTCAATGCCGGCCGGTGCGTTACCTTTACTCACATCCTTATAAATTTGTCTCTTAGATGGGTCGCCCTCAAATTTTTCTCGAAAATGGCTACGAAAACAGGCTCGTCCGGCCTCATCTAACGGGAACTCACGTGCAGGTAACAAACGAATTTCATTCATCGGGTAAATGCTGCGTTGTGTATCGACATCAAAGGTTCGAATGGTTTCGATTTCGGTATCCATTAAATCAATACGGTAAGGTAAGGGGCTACCCATCGGAAACAAATCAATTAAGCCACCACGAATGCTGTATTCACCGGGAGAGAAAACCTGCGTCACATGCGAATAGCCAGCCAGCGTCATTTGACCGCGCAGCCCGGCTAAATCCAACGCATCGCCTTGTTTTAGAAAAAACGTATGCGCTGCCAGATACTCCTGTGGAAGCATGCGATATAACGCCGTAGTCAGCGGCACTATAAGCACATCACAAGCGCCGCTCATCACTTGATAAAGTGTCGCGAGCCGCTCAGAAATAAGATCTTGATGTGGAGAAAATTTATCGTAAGGTAGTGTCTCCCAATCCGGCAGCAGATGTACGGTTAATTGTGGCGCAAAAAATGGAATTTCTTCCAGTAACCGTTGTGCATCGAGTGCGTTGGCGGTAATGATGGTGATGGGTTTGGCTTGCTGAGCGCATTGCGCGAGAAAAAGCGCATCTCCAGAGCCATTAAAGCCAGAAAAGCGGGTAATGGCTCCAGGAGAAGGTAAGTGGTGCTTTTGTTGCATTATTTATCTATATACTGGTCTTATATGTACAATAAAGGATTGTAAGATGAAGACCAGCCCTGAATCGAAAGCAAGATATTATATGCTAGGGTAAGCAGTAATTCATTAATAAATTTGTGTTTTCCCTATTTTTAAATTTTATCTAGTTCCCCATTCTTACTTGCCAGCTTTTGAAAGGTTCTCGAAGGCTTTTTGCTTATCTTTACTGCCCTGACTGGAACCAAAGAAATAAGCAGCAACCTGGGTGGAAATGGTTGTCAGTGCGCCAAGAATATAAATGACAATATCTTTCATTCCACTTTCATTCAGATCTACCCATCCTTTTTGCATAATCCAAAAATACATGCCAAAAGTTAAGCCTATGATGAAAATCGCCAATACAGGATGAACATTTTTGGCCAACCAGCTGGCATGCTCGGTTTCCTGGACTCTGCTTTGATTCTCTCTTGCACTGGCAGTATCGGCTAAAGTAATTTTCTTGTCTTCAATGCCCAGCTTGGCCATTTCAACTTCATGGTTCATAGAAGCCCGGGCCAATTCATTCTCAAGCTCTTTACGCTCTTCATCGTTTGTTACATTTTTATCAATTGCGTTACCAACGGCTTCGACAAGTCCACTTGCCCCAGCACTAAATATATTTGTGAAGAAACCAGCCATGATTACAAGCCCTCCAATGTTCGTCTAACCCAGCCAAAGAAATATTTGCGACTTTCACGCCTGTTTTCGCAAATATTTACATAACGACCTATTTTTGCTAATGCAAATACGGCCAAGAATGCGCGTTTATCATCCGCATTGATTTTCTCAAGTGTGGCAGGACCGATCACGCCATCCGCTTTTACATTCACCGTCATTTGCGCGAGCTTTGCACTGGTCCGTGGACCGGCATTGACCGCGAAATCAAAAATCGACTCGGCAATATCTTGATCAACAATGTGATCACCACGGATTTTGTCCCAGTAATTAGCTTCATATAAATCTCGAATTTTTTGCTGGAGATCAGCATCTTTTTCTAGATTCTTCGGGAAATTGATCGTGTTTTTTAATAAATCAATGTTTGTCCAACCAGACCATTTTGGATTTCTAGATCTCGCTATTCCTTTATAAGTCTCCCCACCTGGGTCGTCCGGATCATTCACATACCCACCTTCCGCTTTCATTGTCACATCGAATGCAGTATTAAAATCGGCCATTCTACCTCCTTTATGGTTTAGAAAAAACTTGTAATAACAGTACTCTATGTTGACTCCAAAGAAGAAACCTTCTAACCTGTATATTTATTGTACCAACAGTTACAAATGATAATCTAACATACGGCTGCAACGTAAAAGACTGACTCTGGGTTTTAGCAAGTCACCTGGCCATAGTAAAAAATATGCGAGGTCCTTTCAGGATGACCGCTTCTTTTCGCGCACGATCGAGGTTAGGTGATTTTCTTACATAAATTTTAGATCTTTCATACTAGACCAAACATAACAATATGCCGTTAAACAATAACGAAACATAGTTATTTGAAAATCATAAATCATAATAAAAACTATTAGTACTTTACTTCCAGAATAGTACCTTAAGGGTTATAAACTATGAGTATAAATTTCTTTCGATGGTTAAATAATCAAGGAATACAGAAAAAATTACTGATATTTATAATTATTCCCCTTTTAGCGATACTTTTTTTTGCTATTTCTGGAATATCTGAGAAGTATCAGAAATATACCAATAGTAAAAATATACAGCATTTTTTCTCTATTGTGATTAAGCTTGATGACTTGGTTTATGAATTACAAAAAGAACGTGGAATCAGTACAGGTCTTATTGAAATTAATGCTGAGAAATTTAAAAATAACATTAATTCTCAACGGGAACAAACTGACAAGTCATTTCGAGACTTTTCCCAACTAAAGAAGACTGTTGATACCAGTTTTTTTAGTTGGACCATACGTGAAGAGTCTTTTAATCTGGATAAACTACTAGAACAGTTGCCCATTATCCGTGAAGCGATTGATGAAAAAGATTTTAGCAACTTAATTCACAACTATTCTGATTTGAATGAACATGCCATTAACTTTATTCAACATCTTCAACTGTTAACCACCGATAATGAATTGGCTAGACTGAGTGATGCATACACCAATTTGCTCTGGTTACAAGAGCGTTCCGGACAAGAACGAGCTACATTGATTTGGGTTTTCGCTACAGGAAATATGGATGCAGATCACTTTCGTCAAATCATTTCCTCTATAGAATCGCAGGAAGCTTTATTAAAAAATTATAATATCAAAGCACCAAGTAAATATCGCCATCTGTTACAAAAACAACTATCACGCCCTGTTAATGACGAAACCAATAAATTTCGTAATGCCGCCATTAATAAGGTCATTAGAAATGAGCTCTTAAATGAACTGCAATCTTTAATTGGTTACGGTGGATTAATTCACAATTTCAAAAATTATTTGATCCAAGGCGAATTGACTTATTTTAAGGAATTTCAGAAAATAAACAAAGACATTGAACATCTGATAAAGCGCTACAAAGCCTCACCTGGTATAACACAGCAAGATCTCTATCATTTAACTATTATCGAAGAAACACTGGCGGACTATATTAGGTCAATAGATCAGATAAACAGCCTGTTGGAACAGGGTGTTGCTACTCAGAATATTGATAAACAAGTGACAATAGATGATACGTTAGCGTTACAAGCAATTGCATACTTACGTAAGGGTTTGACCGGAATGGATGCCGCTGTGTGGTGGAAAATTTCCACAGAACGTATTGACCTGATAAAAGAGACAAATGATCAACTTAAAACAGATATTTCAAAATTGGTGGCAAATAATACTAAAGCTGCGGCTTACTCTCTATTACTTTATCTTTTTATAACACTGGTGACGCTTTTAGTTTCTCTCGTTATTGGTATATTTCTTATGAAACGGCTAATTGGTGAATTAACAAATATTTCCAACAGCATGAGAAAAATGTTTCAGGAGAAAAGGTTTGACGAACCATTAAGAGTTGATGGAAAAGATGAGATTGGAACAATGGCAAAAACCTTTAATCAGCTGATTAGTGAGCAATTAAAATTTGAATCGGAATTAAAGCTTTCCGCAGAAGTTTTCGCAAATGCTAAAGAGGCGATTATGATTGCTGATGCCAATAAACGAATACAAATGGTGAACCCAGCATTCCAAGAAGTATCTGGTTTTAACGAGAAATATATCCAAGGAAAAGATTTTCTTTGTCTTAATGAGCGTCTAATGGATAACGAATCCTCTGAACTCTTTTGGAGCAAGCTGCAACAGAATTCTCACTTAGAAAATGAGCTATGGTATATAAAACCGAATGGCGTAAAGTATCTTGTACGGTTAAGCACCGGTGTTGTCAAAGATAGAAAAGGAGTAATAAACAATTATATCGGTATTTTTACAGATATCACCGAACGCAAACGATATGAAAAACAAATTTGGCGCCAAGCTAACTATGACGCTCTAACCAATCTACCAAATCGTAATATGTGCATGGATCGATTATCGCAAAACTTAAAGATCGCAAAACGAGAACAAACACAAACAGCTGTACTCTTTATTGATCTTGATCGATTTAAACTCATTAATGACACTTTGGGACACAGTGTTGGTGATGAGTTACTTAAAGAAGTAGCCTTTCGTCTCAAAAATACAATAAGAGAATCAGATATTGTCTCTCGACTTGGCGGTGATGAATTTATTATTATTTTGAAAGGAATCAAGCAAATTAGTACTATAGAAAGAATCTGTAAAGGAATACTCGCTGCAATATCAAGGCCTGTTCCGTTGAATGATAGTTCTGAAACATTCACATCTGGAAGCATAGGTATTGCAGTCTTTCCGCATGATGGAAAAGACGTCGAAACACTAATGAAACATGCGGATACTGCCATGTATCAAAGTAAGAAAACAGGCAGCAATAACTTTATGTTTTACAAGCAGGAAATGAATGCTGCAGTAATGCGACATATGGAAATAGAGAAAGAATTACGCAAAGGCATTACCGATCAACAGTTCCGCCTCCACTATCAATCAGTTATAGAGCTATCAACCGGACGTGTTTCAGGGGCTGAGGCACTCATTCGTTGGCAACATCCAGAATACGGTCTTATTGGTCCAGAAAAATTCATTCAAATTGCAGAAGACTCCGACCTAATCGTACCAATAGGAGAATGGGTTATTACAATGGCTGCTCAACAGGCGATTGAATGGAATAGGCTCAGCACACAATTGTTAAAGATTGCCGTAAATATTTCAAGCCGCCAATTTATTAATAATGGTCAAACCATTTTAGAAACACTTACAAAAATGTTTGAAGATAAACGGTTAAAACCTGGTATGTTGGAAATTGAAATAACCGAAAGTTTGTTAATGAATGGCGCACTTAAGACTATCGATTCTCTACAACAAATACGAGATCTTGGAATAGGCATCTCACTGGATGATTTTGGTACAGGATATTCATCACTTAGTTACCTGAAAAACTTTCCAATTTCCACCATTAAAATTGACCGCTCATTTATTCAAGACGCAACCAAAAATAAAAAAGACGCTCAGTTAGTTCAAGCCATCGTGATGTTAAGTGCAGGCTTGGAGCTTGATGTTATCGCGGAAGGTATAGAAGAAGAAGAACAGCTCGAATTTCTTAAAAAACTCGGGTGTAAATCTGGCCAGGGCTACTATTTCTCACGCCCTTTACCAAAGGATGATTTCGATTCTTATCTTTGTCAGCAAGGTATCATAACTACTCTGGATCAACTGCCTATCGCTATCTGAATGGCACATATCTTTCATTACGTGATTCGACAAGCTTCATTTCCGACGTCATCCATCAATAAATTTACTAACAGATTAAAAGAGAAATTATTATTGTTGTTACTTGAAGAATGGGCTTTAAATTTCAATCATCACCCCAAAGCATCAATCCCTGCCCGAGCAATCTGAGCATCTTCATACGACCGCACACCACTGACACCAATTGCCCCGACAAACTGCCCATCGACAGTAATCGGCAAACCGCCTTCAACTGGTAGTGCCCCAGGTAAATTTAAATAGTGCAGGCGGCCATCAGTGATGTTTTGTTCTAGCACCTTGGTTGGTCGGCGAAAAGCAATAGCGGCGTGGGCTTTTTCAATTGCGACATTGATGCTGCCAAATTGCGCACTATCCAGGCGGTGCAATAACAAAAGATGGCCGCCATCGTCCAGAATGGCAATAACAACGGGCCAATTATTCTGCATAGCTTCCGCTTCTGCGCCAGCAATGATTTTTTTGGCGTCATCCAAAGTGAGAATGTTTTTTTTATTTGTCATATTGTAACTAGTCAGTATTGTGGTAACTGTTCTGATACCGCTAAAATTCATCAGTTCAAGGCACAAAAGTGAGTTTACACGTGTAAATAATCATTTTGTAACACAGAAATGGTGAATTCTAGGGGTAAGCTGAATAGTTACGTCATATTTATGTCTGTGGTTGAGAAATATTACTACCTGGCGGCACGCTATGGGTTAGCCACACATTGCCACCAATGGTGGAACCACTGCCGATGGTGATACGCCCAAGAATTGTCGCACCCGCATAAACAACCACATCATCCTCAACAATCGGGTGGCGTAGATTTCCTTTGACTAAAGTGCCGTTTTCATCGACCGGGAAGCGTTTTGCGCCAAGGGTAACAGCTTGATAGAGCCGAACATTTTTGCCGATAATAGCCGTCTCACCGATCACTACGCCTGTACCATGATCAATAAAAAAACTGGAACCAATTTGTGCGCCAGGATGTATTTCTACACCGGTGGCAGAATGAGCGATTTCCGAGATCATGCGTGCGATGAGCGGCATACCTAAGCCATGTAGTTCATGCGCCATCCGGTAGTGTGTGATAGCCATGATACCGGGGTAACCGACCAGCACTTCATCCACATTCCGTGCTGCCGGGTCGCCTTCGTAAGCGGCAATAATATCGCTTTCCAGCATTGTCCGTATATAGGGCAGTCGTTTAGCAAATGCCTGCGTAATTTCGATGGATTTTTGGCGGTCTTCATCACTTAAAATCTCGGCGCCAGAATTATAGTGCAACTCATGCTGTATTTGCACCATTAGCTCTCGCAGTGTCATATTCAGCGTATGACCGACAAAGTGATCAACACCTTCATCGGCCAATTCAGCCGGGCCCAGCCGATTTGGAAACAGTGCGGCACTCAATCCTTCCGCCACACCCGCAAGAATTTTCCGTAACGGTAATTTTGGTGGTCGATCATGGCGCTGGCGGCTTTCCAATGAAGCCAACCGCAAAATACGCAATTCATCGACAATATGATCGACCTCCAGGGATGTACTCCTTAACAGGAGATCACGCGTTCTCTTAATGTTGTTAGTCACTATGATGTCAAACCTTGCTCGTCAAACATACCTTCAAACAGAATACTACTCAGATAGCGCTCACCAGAATCTGGCAAAATCACCACGATCGTTTTGTCTGCATTTTCCGGGCGTTTTGCATAACGCATTGCTGCAGCAACTGCTGCACCACAGGATATACCGGACAGAATGCCTTCTTCCCGTGCCAAACGACGCGCATAAAGTACGGCATCTTCGTTACTGACTTGTTCAATTTCATCCACCATGGAAAGATCCAGGTTGTCGGGCACAAACCCGGCACCAATCCCTTGAATCTTATGCGGCCCAGGCACCAATGACTCACCAGCACGATGCTGTGACAGAATTGGGCTGGCGGTTGGCTCAACAGCAACTGATGTAATGGCTTTGCCTTTGGTGTTTTTGATATAGCGCGAAACACCAGTAATGGTACCGCCTGTTCCTACACCGGAAATTAGAATATCAATCCCACCATCAGTGTCATCCCAAATTTCCGGGCCAGTGGTTTGCTCATGGATAGCTGGGTTAGCTGGATTCTCAAATTGCTGGAGCAGAACATATCGATCGGGGTCCGAAGCAACGATTTCCTTTGCCTTGGCCAATGCACCACCCATTCCTTTCGGTCCTTCGGTTAACTCCAATTTCGCACCCAATGCAACCAATAATTTACGCCGCTCAATACTCATGGTTTCCGGCATGGTCAACGTAAGCGGGATACCACGTGCTGCAGCGACGAAAGCCAACGCAATGCCGGTATTGCCACTAGTTGGTTCGACAATTTCCTTGCCTGGCCCAAGCAAACCGCTGCGCTCAGCATCGTCAATCATCGCAACACCAATGCGACACTTTACTGAGTAGGCGGGATTACGCCCTTCTATTTTCCCCAACACCAAAGCTGAAGCGCCATCTGTAATCCGATTGAGGCGAATTAGCGGCGTATGCCCGATTGATTCCGAATTATCTTTAAGCCAGTTTGCCATCCATTTTCCTTTCATTTTTGGAATATTAAATTGTCAGGCTATTATAGTAAGGTAAACAAGTATTTCATAGTGATAAAGGACTCCTAATGTTAGGGCGCATCAAAAATTGGCAACGCAATCGCATTCTTCGACACGAGGGTGTGCCGGAACAACTTTGGCGAAAATTGATACATCTACGTTGCTTGAAAGGTTTTAATGTTGATGAACTGAGTCAGTTGCGTGATTGTGTGACCTTGTTTTTACATGCCAAACAAATCAATGGCGCACATGAGCTGGAAATCACTGATGAAATGAGGGTTGTTATCGCCATACAAGCGTGTATTTTGATTCTAAAACTTGATCTAGATTATTATGAGAACTGGATTGAGATTATTGTGTACCCAGATGACTTTATTCGTGATTTCAATTTTGCAGACAGTTCCGGCATCGTGCATCATGTACATACCATCGCTTCAGGGGAGTCATGGCTGGCTGGTCCAGTGATTCTTTCTTGGCGGGATATTACACATGCAGCGGATCACCCGGGTCATAATGTTGTCATCCATGAATTTGCGCACAAAATTGACATGCTGAATGACGGTGCGAACGGCTGTCCCGAATTACACCCCAACATGAATACTCACACCTGGTATGAAATCTTTAGCCAGGCTTACCATAAATTCTGTCAGCAGGTAGAATACGGACAGGGATTAATTATCGATCCTTATGCCGCAGAAAGCCCGGCAGAATTTTTTGCCGTGTTAAGTGAAGTCTTTTTTGAGTTGCCATTGATCATCAAGCATCACTTTCCTTTAATTTATGAACAGTTGGCACTATTTTATCGGCAAGACCCAGCACAGCGTTGGGAAAAAACCAAGCCGAATAATAAATTGTCCAGACCGGAACAGAAATAAAAAGATACGATCTATTTCAAAACGAACTCAACGCGATTACCCAGTTCGTTACTGTCTTGCATACCTAAAACAAAAACACGGTCGGCAGAGATTTCACCTTGATTAATTAACCAACTTTGCGCGGCGATGGCACGTCGTTCGGCAAGACTGATCATTTCACTATCTGTCACTTCTGTATTGGCGACAATCAACTGTTCCATCTCCTCATCGGGCAGACCTTTGGTTAGGCCGAGGAAGTTAGTTGGTTTTTCAAAATCTTCATCACCATAGACTTTTTTCAGATATTTGCTGTATTCCTCAGGTGTCAACTCTACAGTCTCTAGAGAAGCGGTAGATTTTCCTTTTTTGGTGTCAGCAGCCAATTTCAAAGCCTTAACTTTACGTTGTAGAATAGCTAACTTCAAACCTTCATGATCCCTCTCAGGGTCCATGTGACCAGCAATCTCAAGTTTTAGCGTCGGTCTATCATTGAGCGCATCAGCCAATACTTGCAAACGTTCTTCTGCTTTTTTGTCGATGGTTGCAAAACCAGGCGCAAAAGTAATTTCAGATAATTCTGCTCCGCCACCCATCACCGACCCAAGCAATGAAAATGGTGCAGTAATCGCTCTGGTAATTAGATTAAGGAAGGCATCAAAAATAATGCCGCCCAAGCTGAATTGAGGATCGTTGATCGAACCTTCAATCGGCAGATGGATATCGATTTCACCACGACGGTTTTTAAGGATCGCAATGGCTAACCCAAGCGGCGCGGAAATAGCGTCTTCACTTTCAATTGCTTCGCCAAGTGTAAATTGATCCAAAAAAATATTATTTTTAGCGCTTAATGCACCATTCTCAACGTGATATTGGATATCCACCGACAACTTGCCTTTTTCTATTGCATAACCAACATATTTACCGGAATAGGGGCTAAATTGTGGCAAATCAATATCAGTAACCTTAGCAGCAATATCAAGTAACAACTCGGAGCTGAAGGGATCCATGTCTCCACTAATTTCCAATGGTGCGGTCTTATCCAAAGCCCCTTTAATTTCAATCTTGCCAACTTTGTTGGCATGTAGAGGACCGATATTTCCAGTCAATCCCGTTAGATTAGCTCGATAATTGGGCTGGATAAATCGATCATTAAAATCGACATTGCCTTGTTGCAAAACAATTTTCTCGATATGGACCGGTGTTGGTTTCGATTCGCCAGCAGATGATGCATCATTGGCTGCAATTTCTGGTGCCGCAGCAGAAGATTCTTCTGTCTCATCTTGCTTCACAATATCAGAGAGATTCAGTTCTCCCTCGGGCGAAAGAATGACATGGGCAAAGAAGTTGCCAAGTTTAATGGTGTTGATATCTACCCGTAATGGTTCGTTAACGAACTTAATGCCGCTGATATCCAGTTTCTTCCAGCGCAATAAATCCGAACCATTTTTTGGGTCAAATAAATTGAAATTAGCCAACTGGCTTTGACCATCGACAAGAATCTTTAATGGCTCGCCAGCCGCCTTGATATTGCCTTGGAAGGAAATATCACCACTGGTTAATAATGCATTTAACGTATCGTCGGCCCATCCTTGTAGCGAAACTAGATCAACAGCATTCAAATCAAGATCGATGTTTGTATCTAACGGTGCCCATGCCAAAGAGCCTTTGGTTTTGATGCTGCCGCGTTGATTGACTTGCGCATCAAGCACAATATCTAGGGGTGTTTCACCGCTTAAATCAATATTTTCAACGGATAGATTAATTGGGTCGATAACCATTGGCGGCGCTTTTTTTAAAGAAACATCGCTATAGTGCAAAGCTGCCGTATTTAGATTAAAGCGTTGAATTTGAATCGCCCAATCGGATTCTTCCTCAGGAATAACCTCGCTGTCTTGAATGTTAGCCGTTGCAGAAGAATCAGCTTCAATGGTTGTTTCATTGGCTTCTGCAACTTGAACGCGCTCCTCATAAAGCGGTTTTCTACTCGGCAAAGGAATCGGTGCTTGATAGGGCAATGCCGTGAAAAGCCGCATAAGATCGATCGTGCCATCTGTTTCACGTTGGATATTGGCATTAAAACCATCCAACGCAATTTCTCCTAATAAGACTTGTTGCGCGGCCAAATCCACATTGACGTGATCAATATTCAGCTGTGTTAAAGATAGCACCGCGTCTTCTTCATTAATGCGTGCTAATGAAATATTCTCAAGAACCAACGCAAGACTGGAAGGCGTTTGAGTGGTTAGGTCAATTTGAGTCAAATCAACACTGAAATTTCCAAGTGCTGCACGATAAGGTGTCTCAACGGTATTGTTCTCAATTTCAACCTGTCTTATTGCCGTACTGCCCGTTAAATTAATGGCGGGTGATTCCTCTCCAACCTGTGAAAACGTCAACTGTAAATCACTGTCAAAATAACCGGAAAGTAGTCTGACCCCAATTGGGATCGGTGCATATTCATGCAGATTCGTCAGATCAATATCAGTTAACTTGAGTGCGAGTGTCGCTTCACGATTATTAGTAAAGGGGCGCATTTGTGCATCCAGAACAAAAGGTGCGCCGTTTATTTTTGCATTAAAATGGGGCTCAACCCAATTCGCTTTTACTTTGTCGAAATTTGCAATGAACGGAATCCCCAGATTGATTTCTGATATCTCTTGGTGGCTTTGCTTGAAATGATCCACAAACTCAAAGCGTCCGTTCTTAATAAGAATATTACTGACTGAGAATAAAGCCTTTTTGTCGTCTTCAGGCGCTTCATCTGGTTGAGAAAATTTTTCGATTAAATCGGTGAAATTAAATTGATTCTCATCTTCACGTGCTATATGCACGGTTGGAGAATCCAAAGTAATCGCACTAACAACCGGGGCTAGTCGAGTGACAGATTCGATACTAAGATCTAGATATAATTGATCAAAGCTGATAAACGTCTCATCGGTATTGGTGCCATTTGCTTTCTCACCAACATGAAAACCACGTACCGTAACTTCCAGCGTATAAGGCTGCACCTCAATCGCTTGAACCGTTACTGGACGATCCAATGTTTCGGATAAAAGCGTTTCAAGCTGGTTTTTTGCATAACCAGGTAACCAAAAATAACCGAGCAAACCAAATAGGGTGAAAAGTGCTGCTACAACACCGAAACTGATACCCAGGCGTTTGCGTGTAAAGAAACGAGGTTTTATGGTTGAAGTCATGGCACGGTATCCTTCTGCTTTGTTTATACGCGTTCAGATTAGATGAAAGGTTACAACATACAAAAAACGATTGGCTAAACCACTTGAACTACCCGGGTTTTGTGAGTGGTTCAAGCAGTTAGTATAATCTTAATAATGTGAATCGTCTTGCAAGCCAACTAATTCAACATCAAAAATCAAGGTGGCATTTGGCGGAATAATATTACCCGCACCACGTGAACCATAGGCCATGGATGGCGGGATAATTAAAGTACGCTGCCCACCAACTTTCATCCCTAGAACACCTTGATCCCAACCTTTGATCACACGGCCTGAACCCAATAAAAACGAAAAGTGCTCGTCCCTGTCGAGTGAGCTATCAAATTTATTGCCTTTGTTGTCTTCTGCGCTCTCGTCGTATAACCAGCCTGTATAATGAACATTAGCCGTTTTGCCGACTTCGGCTTCTGCACCTTCGCCGACTTCTCTATCAATTTTTTGGAATTCTGGTCCTGCCGGTGCAGCATGTTCTTTGTAGGCCATTGCGGATAGTGGTAGCAGTGCCAGTGCAATTAAAATAATGCATAAATGAATCGGGGTGTTTATTTTAGACATAGTTTCCTCAACAAAAAAATTTAACTTTGGTTAATTGTAACAATCAACTCTCAGGTATTATAACCGCTCTTGACTCAACATCATTAATCCGTGTGTTTACATTGATTATTTTTTATAATTCTGGTAACTATTCAGCTTACCCCTAGAATTCACCATTTCTACGTTACAAAATGATCATTTACACGTGTAAACTCACATTTTGTGTCTTGAACTGATGATTCCTAGGGGCAATCAGAACAGTTGCCGCAATACACTGAATATTTATTAATTTCTGTTCTCAGATCATTTTTTATCTTTGATTGCTAACAAATGTCATTATCCGAAAAAGAAGTTGCTTGTCAAAGTGAGCAACAGGTACAGGTGCCAGATACCCATGCAGTAGACTTGCTATGTCTGCATGATTCGCCGTTGGTTCGAGGTTTGTATATTTGCGGCGGGTTTTTTGCGTTGGCACTAGGTGCTTTAGGTGCTATTCTGCCAATTCTGCCGACAACGCCTTTTGTGTTGCTGGCTGCATGGTGTTTTGCACGTGGCTCAGAGCGTTTTCATAAAAAATTACTAGACCATCGCATTGCTGGGCCGATTATTTGCGAATGGTGTTTGTATCGCAGCATTCCACGCCGAGTGAAGAAATTTGCATTTATGTTAATGGCATTATCATTTAGCATTTCAATTTATATTGTGCCGGAAATATGGCAAAAAATAATGTTGGTTACTATTGCCAGCATCCTTGCTATTTATATCTGGCGTATTCCAGTTCGAGAACCAGTCAGTAATTGATTTGATCTACTTATCTTTTGTTCAGACTAAATCAATAATTCCTAAAATGGCAACATAGCCTTACAATATAGCCTTTTTGCCTCATTACTCTTCTATTTTCGTTTTATGAATTTATTGCTGGTCGCGTTAACGCCCTTTTTTGGCGCAGCTTTTGTTGCTTTGATATCCCGCTTGGGAAGACTTCATGCTGCCTGGGGTGCAGGGTTTGTTGCTTGTATTGCGCTCGCCTTGTTATCCCCATTGATGATGGAAGCCTTTGCGGGCGAAGTGACTGTGCAGCGTATCAGTTGGATGCCGTTACTGGGTCTTGACATTGCTTTTCGTTTAGATGGTTTGGGACTACTGTTTGCATTGATGATCCTGTGCATTGGCTTGTTGATCATTCTTTATGCCCGTTATTACCTATCCGAGCATGATGATATGGGGCGTTTTTATGCCTATCTGCTGATGTTTATGGGCTCCATGCTGGGCATTGTTTTATCCGAAAATATCATTCAGATGCTGATCTTCTGGGAATTGACCAGTCTGTCATCCTTCTTATTGATCAGTTATTGGCAAAGCAGACAGGAATCACGTGTCGGTGCGCGTATGGCTTTGGCGGTAACCGGTGGTGGCGGGTTGGCGTTGCTCGGTGGCTTTTTATTATTAGGTGAAATCGTCGGCAGTTATGATTTGTCGGTAATTTTGGCTTCAGGTGACATTATCAAAAGCCATTCCTTATATTTGCCGATGTTGGTATTGGTGTTATTAGGTGCTTTTACTAAGTCTGCGCAATTTCCATTTCATTTCTGGTTACCAAATGCCATGGCGGCACCCACGCCAGTGTCGGCTTATTTACACTCGGCAACAATGGTCAAGGCTGGCGTGTTTTTGTTAGCGCGGATGTTCCCCGCGTTATCGGGTACGCCAGAATGGTTTTGGTTGGTTTGCATGACTGGCCTCACCACTTTGGTCTTTGCCGCTTATATTGCCATGTTTAAGGATGATTTGAAGGGGCTGCTGGCTTATTCGACCATTAGTCATTTGGGTTTGATTACGTTATTGTTCGGCATCGGCACACCATTAGCAGCGGTTGCAGGTGTTTTTCATATTATCAATCATGCCATTTTTAAAGCTTCATTATTTATGGCTGCTGGAATTATTCATCACGAAACCGGCACACGTGATATGCGCGTTCTGAGTGGTTTATGGAAATACATGCCACATACGGCTTTATTGGCGATGGTAGCGGCTGCTTCTATGGCGGGCGTGCCATTGTTTAACGGTTTTCTGTCGAAAGAAATGTTTTTTGCCGAGACGTTGTTTGTCGTCAATGAACCTTGGGGTTGGTTATTGCCAACAGCAGCAACCATGGCGGGTATTTTTGCTGTGGCTTATTCGCTGCGATTTATTCATACCGTATTTTTTCATGGTGAACCGACAGATCTACCAAAAACACCGCATGAGCCACCGCGTTGGATGAAAGTGCCGGTAGAAATTCTGGTGTTTTTGTGTCTACTGGTAGGTATGCTACCGGCTTTAACCGTCGAGCCGATCCTTGCCGTTGCTGCGACCAGTGTTTTACAAGGCCCATTGCCAGAACATGACCTGGCTATCTGGCACGGTTTTAATACGGCATTGATGATGAGTATTATTGCGTTGATTGGCGGCGTATTGGTCTACATATTCCGCCTTCCATTATCCAAACTACAAGAACGTGTTGAAAAACGAATTGATTTTCGAGTGCTGTATGACTATCTGTTAAATAAGTTTTTCAAATTTGCAGGGATTGTAACGCGCACCTTAGACACGTTTTCTCAGCAACGGATGGTGTTTGTATTCATGTTATTTGCATTGGTGCTTGGGGTCAGTAGTTTTATCGGCAATGAGATTACCTTGACGGGTGATCAAGCCGTATTGCCGGTCGATGGTGTCAGCGTGTTAATGACCGCGATTATTGTTATAGCTGCAATTGGTGCGGTTGTCATGCATCGAGAGCGACTTATTTCACTGATTTTACTGGGTACGGTGGGTTTAGGCGTGGCACTGATTTTTGTCAAATTCTCAGCGCCAGATTTAGCCCTCACACAGCTTTCGGTTGAAGTGGTCACCGTTGTATTAATCCTATTAGCACTATACTTTCTACCACAGCGTTCGCCAATTGAATCAAGTAATCTACTGCGCAGCCGTGATGCACTGGTCGCTACAGCGGCTGGTGGTGGTGTGGCGGTTCTTGTATGGGCGGTTTTGACACGACCGTATCAAAGTATTGCCGATTATTTTCTGGCAAATAGTTTACCTGGCGGTGGCGGAACCAATGTTGTCAATGTGATTTTAGTCGATTTCCGAGGTTATGATACGCTTGGCGAAATCACTGTTCTGGCGTTAGCTGGGTTGGGGATTTATGCCATGCTGGAAAATTTGAAATTGTCCGGCTCCCTGCACGATTCAGAAGATCGCCCGTGGGATACTGACATGCATCCAGTCATTATGGCTTCGTTTGCACGTCTATTATTGCCGCTGGCGTTACTGGTTTCAATGTACATTTTATTGCGTGGTCACAACATGCCGGGGGGCGGTTTTATTGCCGGGCTGGTGACCGCTGTTGCGCTAGTCATGCAATACTTAACTAATGGTGTCACTTGGACGCAAAAGCGTTTGCCCGCCAATATGAATGTGGTGATCGGTATGGGCATGTTAATTGCAACACTGACCGGCGTGGCCAGCTGGATATTCGGGTATCCTTTCCTGACATCAACTTTCAGTCATATTCATTGGCCTGTCATTGGTGAATTTGAACTGGCCTCTGCCATATCTTTTGATTTGGGTGTCTATCTGGTTGTCGTCGGCGCCACTCTTTTAATTCTTATTTATCTTGGCATGGTTCATCGGCAAAGCCATTTGGCCAATGTCAGAAAGCGTATACGTTAATGGAAGCACTTGTAGCTATTATCATTGGTGTTCTCACCGCTTGTGGCGTCTATTTGACGCTGCGTGGGCGCACTTTTCCGGTTGTATTAGGCTTAACCTTTTTGTCTTATGCCGTTAATTTGTTTCTGCTTGTTATGGGACGGCTTACTATCGGTCAACCGCCAATCATTTCTGAAGGGATTGAAAATTATGCCGACCCTTTGCCGCAAGCTTTGGTTTTGACAGCAATTGTGATCAGCTTTGCCATGACTGCTTTTGTGATTGTGCTGGCACTTAAGGCCCATCTCGAAATGGGTAATGATCATGTTGATGGGAAGCACAAGTCATGATCCTAAAATTCTCAGTTGATCGCTTCAGCAATGTCCAATCTTATGAAATAAAAAAAATATTTTGTCAAATGCCACACACCCTAAAGGTGAGCCACGCTATGATGCTTATAGCACACTGTTGTTTATTTTTTGCTGCGTTGCACTTCGTTGTAATAACTAGTTATTACGCCTCACTGCGCCTTGCCAAAAATAAACAACAATGCACTCTAAGCACCATCCAACTGAGGATTCTAGGATGATGGATCATATCGTTGTATTTCCGGTGATATTGCCACTATTACTTGGCGTGTTGCTGTTACTGTTACAGAATCAAAAGTTACTGTTCAAAAGAACGTTGAGTCTTTTGGCAGTGGCCTTACAGGTTGTGGCGGCAGGCGTTTTATTGAATCTGGTCAGTAGTGGCGAAATCCTGGTTTATGCGCTAGGTAATTGGGCGCCGCCATTTGGTATTGTGTTGGTTGCAGATCGTCTAGCTGCTTGGATGCTGCTCATTACCTCATTGGTTTCATTATGTGCATTACTTTATGCCGTTCGTGGAACAGATATTGCCGGACCACATTTTCATGTGTTGTTTCAATTACAGTTATTGGGTCTGAATGGTGCATTCTTGACCGGTGACTTATTCAATCTGTTTGTGTTTTTTGAAATCTTGTTACTCGCTTCATACAGCCTGTTATTACATGGTGGCGGACGACTGCGTACTAAGGCGGGTTTACATTTTGTCGTGATCAACCTGGTTGGATCAACCCTATTTTTGTTTGCCGTCGGCATTCTTTACGGCCTGTTAGGCACATTGAATATGGCGGATTTAGCGGTTAAAGTTGCCGAAACATCTACCGAGAATGTTGTTTTAATTCAAACAGCGGGCTTGTTACTATTTGCAGTTTTTGCCCTCAAAGCTGCTTTGCTGCCGCTTTATTTATGGTTGCCTTCCGCTTATGCGTATACCACTGCGTCGGTGGCAGCCCTGTTTGCCATCATGTCCAAAGTAGGGGCATATAGTATCTTACGCGTGTATACCCTAATTTTTGGCGCACAAGCCGGCCCGGCTGAAAATTTGATTGAACCTTGGTTACTGCCATTGGCCATGGCGACACTGATTATTGGCGTGTTGGGTGTGGTAGCGAGTTCGCACTTGCGTCAACAAGTTGCTTATCTAGTACTTGCCTCTATCGGCATGTTGCTGATTGCTTTCGGGTTAAATAACAATGTGGGAATTGCTGCCGGACTATACTACCTGCCACATTCAACATTTGCGGCGGCGGCTTTCTTTTTGTTGGCGGATACCATAACCAAACGTCGTGATGGAATGGGCGATAAATTCGAACCTGGCCCAGTCATAATGCATACAAGACTATTTGGTGTGCTATTCTTTGCTATCGCTATTTTAATAGCCGGTTTACCACCATTATCTGGGTTTATTGGAAAATTCATGATCTTGCAGGCTGCATTACCGCACAGCATTTTCCCCTGGATATTAGGAACAGTATTGATTACCAGCTTATTTACTTTAATCGCCATGGCACGAGGTGGCAGCATGTTATTTTATAAAGCATTGCCTGCTACTGTTTGTAAAATAGGACCGGATAGAGAAATACCACCAACCGCGTTAATGCTGAGTCGTGAACTGGTATCCATTATTAGCTTGTTGGGGTTGTGTGTGGCACTACTCATTTGGGGTGGCGCCATCACAGCATTTACCCTGGCGACAGCAAATCAATTACTGCAACCTGATGCTTATATTCAGTCGGTATTAAATGCAAGAGTAATTTCATCATGACCCGTTTATTACCCCACCCAATACTGACCCCTGCGCTAACAGGTGTCTGGCTGTTATTAAACAACACAATAGAACCCGGACACATTGTACTTGGCCTGTTTTTGGGCTGGATGATTCCGATATTAACTATCCGCTTCTGGCCCGAAACTGTACGAATCCGAAGGCCGTTTGTTTTGCTAAGATTTATGGGCGTGTTGTTGTTTGATATTATAGTGGCTAATTTTGTTGTGGCGCGTTTGATTCTTGGCAACCCGAACCGACTGCAACCCACTTTTGTTCAATTGCCATTAGACTTAACATCCGATTTGGCGATTGGTCTATTAGCAAACAGCATTACATTGACCCCAGGGACCCTGTCGGCCAAATTATCAGAAGATCGAAAATTCCTGTTGGTGCACGCTTTAAATGAAACCGATACAAAAGCCATGGTAGCCACCATCAAAGCACGTTACGAGCGTCCGTTAAAGGAGGTATTTGAAGCATGTTAGAGACTGTGATCCCGATTGCACTGACTTTGGTAGCCGCTGCCATCGCCATGAGTTTCTGGCGATTAATCCGTGGCCCCAGTGTGCCGGACCGCATATTGGCGTTGGATACTTTGTATGTTAATACCATTGCCCTATTGGTTTTATTCGGTATTCATTTGGGTAGCAATCTATTCTTTGAAGCCGCCTTGTTGATTGCCCTAATGGGATTTATCGGCACCGTCGCGCTATGCAAGTATTTGCTACGCGGCGATATTATTGAGTAAATTGAATCAATTATGCTAGAGTATTTTTTATCTTTCTTAATCCTTACCGGTGCAATTTTTACCCTCATCGGTTCCCTGGGTCTAATCAGACTCAAAGACTTATACACCCGCCTGCATGGCCCAACTAAAGCGACTACCCTCGGTGTTGGCAGCCTGCTAATCGCTTCCGCAATTTTTTTCAGCACGCGTGATGCGGGTATCAGCCTGCACGAAATACTCATTACCCTATTCCTATTCATCACAGCACCCGTCAGCGCCCATATGCTAGCCAAAGCCGCATTACATTTAAATCTGAAATCTTTGGCTAAGATGCCGGAGGACCCGGTGGAAGAAGAGCAAATGCAAGCGGTAGAAGAAAAAACACCTATGCAGAATCATATCGAAACGCCTAAAACAGAGAATCCGGAGCCTGAAACAAAACCAGAATTCACAACCCAACCAACATCACCGAATACACCCACACCCAACAAAACACTATAACAGTTTCATTAACCGACCCCACCAATTCAAAAGAGTATGAAACTTAAGTATTGTTATAATATCTGTTGATAATTGTTTGACAAATTGCCGCATCACTGGTTAAGTTAGCACCTAACGAAAATAAATTAGGAAATAATAAATAAAAAGATAATATGTCTCAAAATAAGGTTCTAGCTTAATTCTTATTATTATTTACAAACTGGAGTTAAAAAATGAAAAAAATGAATGTTGCATTAACAGCATCTGCACTGTTTATATTGGTTGGTTGTGGTGCTAGTAACGACTATACCCCGCCAGCAGACGCGACAGGAGAAAACATATTCAGCACAGCCTGTACGGAATGTCATAAGCCTTTAAGTGCTAATGTGGCTATGTTGTTAAGCGAAAGCATGGCAAATAAAGAAGCAATCACCAAAAAATTTCAATCTGGCAGCATGAGAATGCCTGCATTCCCTAATATTAATGGAGAGGCAGCTGATCGTTTGGCCGAATATGTTCTTTCACATAGCGATACCAACTGATAATAAACACGCAAATCCGGGAGACTGCACGCGCGCGTCTCCCGTAAACTAGAAGACCTCGGCGTAATGACTGCGCGCCTGACTCAAACGCAAATACTTATCAAACACCTTACAAATACTACTAATTAACAGCCGCCCTTCTGGGGTAACAACAATTTCCTCGTCACTTAAAGCAAGCAACCCTGCTTTCTCGTATGATAAAAGTTCTAATAATTCTGTCGCAAAATATTGTTTGAAATTTATTTGGAAGGCTGTTTCAACCGATTCAAATGAGAATATTGAATGGCAAATAAGCGCATGGATTACTGAGCGCCTTAACAGGTCATCTGCATTTAATTCAAGACCACGCATAATCGGCAATTGATCACGCGACAACTTGTCGTAATATTGTTTCAAATCATAATGATTCTGACTGATTGTTGGGCCGACACTACCTATCGCAGATGCTCCTAACGCAACCATATTTTTACCTGGAAAAATTGAATATCCCTGCAAATTATAATGCAACAAACCCTGGCGTTGTGCCTTGACGAGTTGATCCTCATACTTAGCAAATAAACTCATGCCAATATGCGTATAGCCTGCTTGGATTAAATGAGAGATTGCGAGCTGCAGAATTTCTCGCCTTGTTTCTATTAAGGGCAAATCAGCTGTATCAATGCATCGTTGCGGTTTGAATTTATCAGGAAAATGTGAATAATTTAATAAATTAACTTGGTCTGGGCTCGCTGAAATTACTTTCCCCAAAGTATTATTAAAGTCTTCAACACTTTGTTTCGGCAAACCATAGATTAATTCTATCCTGACCGATTTAAACCCTTCTTGTCGGGCCGCCTTGATAATATTTAATGTTTCTTCTTCACTTTGAAAACGATGCACAGCTTGTTGTACGTGTTGTGCAAAGTCTTGCACACTTACTACGACATGATTAAAACCCAGTTTTAAGAACTTTTTTAGATCTGTACAAGCAACTAGACGCGGATCAATTTCAATTAAACATTCTCCATTCTGGATTAAGCCAAAGTTTTCTTTGATTTCATCCATAACACACGCTAATTGGCTACTATTTAAAATAGTTGGTGTTCCACCACCAAAATAAATTTGCTCAACCTTTGGGTCATCCTGAAACAGCCTGCCTTTTATTCTTATTTCTTTTAACAAATATTCAAGATATCTTTCGATATCAATTTGATCATTAGTAATGACCTGATTGTAACGACAATAAAAACATAATGAATGACAAAAAGGAATATGAACATACAACGATAGCGCGCGATGGGTGGTACCGATATTGCGATTACTAACCCAGGCAGTATATGCCTGCATATCAAACGCCTCTACATACCAGTTTGGTTCAGGATATACCTTGTAATCTTGATGATCACAATCAAACTGATGAAAAAATTCTTTTTTGATTTTTGTGACTACACAGGATTGTTTTAAATTCGTCTGGAGATGACTCATTTTGGTTAATAACGTTTGTGGATAGTTGAGTCGGTTGCATGCAAAATCAAATGCATAGCATAGAATAAATGAGCGCCAAGCTGTCAGAGAAAAAGATTACCCACTTCTTTACTCAAAGCCTGTAGAATTATGCTTATATAAAGTTTCGATTACTTTGATCCAAGTCAATCAAAGGTTCTAAAAATAATATTTCCATCTATTGGAATCTGGAAAACACTTTGTTAACGGACAGCTCTACACCAAGTCAACTAGACATACTCAACATCAAATCAAGCTGCGCAACGTGCAGTTTGCGAGAATTATGCTTGCCAGTAGGCCTTGATGAAAAAGAAGTTCAAGTTCTTGGTGACGTGGTTAGTCATAAACGTAAGATACAACGAGGCAGTTATTTGCACCGCACAGGCACTGAATTTCAGACCCTTTTTGCAATACGTAGTGGCTTCATGAAAACTTGTGTTTTGGAGGAAGATGGCCGCCAGCAGGTAACTGGCTTCCATATGACGGGAGAATTGTTGGGATTAGATGCAATTAGTACAGAAATGCACACTTGTGATGCCATTGCTTTGGAAGACAGTGAAGTATGCGAAATTCCATTTGCGAAACTAGAAGAAATTAGTCGCACGATTCCATCATTAATGCATCAATTTCATAAAATCATGAGCCGTGAAATCGTTCGAGATCACGGTGTGATGTTGCTATTAGGTAGCATGAAAGCAGAGGAGCGCTTAGCAACCTTCTTGCTTAACTTGTCTCGCCGTTTTTCGATACGTGGGTACTCTGCGTCAGATTTTAATTTACGCATGACACGCGAAGAAATCGGCAGTTATCTGGGTTTAAAATTAGAAACTGTAAGCCGAGCATTCTCTAAACTTCAAGATGAGAATATTATTTCTGTAGATAACAAGCATATTCAAATTAATGATATTGAACGTCTTAGAACAAAGATGGGCAGTTCATCCTGCAGAAGCTAAATGTGTTTGGTTATTGCATTTTGCAGAAACTGGTTAAATCAAGGTAGAAAAACCTTAAACCTAAAATCCTCAGTTGATCGCTCCAGAAATGTCTAGTCTTATGAAATAAAACAAATATTCTGTCAAATGCCACACACCCTACAGGTGAGCTACGCTATGATGCTCTGATTTTGCAAAAGTTTCGACATTTCTTCAGAAAACTCAACGGGGATTTTTAAGCGTATGCCACAGCGGGTACAGATACCCTCCGTGCCATACACGGCGAAACCATATTAGATTACATCTATTCCGTTGTCGATAACGACGACTTGAGTCGTGCCAACAATAACCACTTCAAAGTCATCAGCATACTCTGGCATGTTTTCAAAGCTACTTTTCAGTGGCCCTGGCGGCACGTCTGGTGGCGGGCCATCCGGTGGTGGGCCGTTTGGTGGGGTTAGAGTTGATCTTCTATAGCGATCAGGGCTAGCAAAAGCGTATATCTCAAGAACGACTAATCAACAATGAAAAGAGTATTATTAGATTAGGTATTTCCGGTTATCCTTGGAATGACACAGAACATGATTAAAGATTACAAAAGGTTACTTCAAACTCAACATCTTCTTCGTACACCTTATTTTTCATTCCTGAATGAGCTGGAATGAAACGGATATTTAACGCATATTTGTTAGCACTGATCTCTGGCACACAAGGCAAGTCATTATTCACCTTTAGTCTCAACATATGAGCCAGGTAATCCGCTCCCGCTTGTTGGAAAACACCTTGATTGGCGACATACCTCAATGTTTTGCCACTTCTTCTAAGTAAGAAGAGTATGATACCAAAAGCATTACGAATCGGTAATAGCGGTGCAAGCCATTCATTAAAATCCCTATGACGTTCTATCGGGTCCAAGTTTAGCCAATAATGATAAGATGGAAGATCAAAACCACAGACCCCACCTGGAATTCCAACACGCTGTTTAATAGCCATTAGCCACTCATTCTCGCGTAAATGTTCACCGACTTTACCCGATATATCTAACATTTCCCGAAATGTTATTTTTATATTGTCAAGAATCTCATCTAATGCATTTTCAGAAACGGCAGGATTTCTACGCAAGTTTTCTAAAATTTGTTTTTGCCGCTCTAATTCCTGCAACAAATCGGACTTAATATCAGCACGACTAGTGATTTCAAGAACTTCAAATAAAGCAGTCAAAAAGGAGTGATGCTCAATGGCAGAATCTTTCTTAGAAAAAAACTCCATCTTATTAAATAAATCCTCAAGTCGTAATAGTGTACGTATACGCTCATTGAGAGGATGTTCATAATAAATCACAATAAACTTTGGTCCATAAGGAAATGTCGAATAACGGAATCTTGCACTATGTAACAACTTTACACAAATTAAAAATTATTTTTCTGGCGCTGTATTCTATATAACACTGATAATTCCATGTATTTACTATGAATATTCTTTACTTGCGCCTCTAAATACTTAATATCTTGATTATTCTCAATCACATCATTTGCATGACTTAATCGAAACTGACGTGAAACTTGAGTTGCCATTATCGCTTTGACTTGCTCATCACTTAACTGACTGCGTGTCATTGTCCGTTCGATTTGTCTTTGCTCATCACAATCAATAACCAAAACACACTGAAACAAATCGTCATAATCCCTAGTTTCAAATAACAAAGGCACCACCACAATAACATAAGGAGACTGTGCAGCAGCAATAGCGCGAACCGTTTCTTGGAATATCAGTGGATGAAGGATTCCTTCTAGTTTTAAACGATAACAATTATCAGAAAAAACTAGATGCCGCATTTTTTGTCGATCCAGCTCACCATCATCAGTGATAAAGGCCTCCCCGAACATATCCCTTATGCTTGGTATCGCGGCACCATTCAATTGTGTTAACTTCTTGGAGATTTCATCGGTGTCAACAATATCAACACCCAGATCATGAAACAATTGACTGGCTTTGGATTTTCCACAGCCAATACCTCCGGTCAGCCCTACAACAAAGATCATATGCTAGAACAAACTAAAATAAGCATGATTGATTTGCTGCCCCCAGAATAGTGCAATAAACGCGCCACCGACTAAATACGGGCCAAACGGAATAGGAATACTCTTTTTAAGTTTTGCGGCAATCATTAAACCGATTCCGGCAACAGTACCAACCAGCGAGGAACACAAAATAACCAGTGGCAGAATGCTCCATCCTAGCCATGCACCAATTGCGGCCAGTAATTTAAAATCCCCATAACCCATGCCCTCTTTACCAGTAATTAATTTGAACCCCCAATAAACTGACCATAAACTTAAATAACCGGCAACAGCACCGATAACTGCTGAATTAATGTCAGTAAACCCCCCATACATATTCACCAACAACCCAATCCATACTAAAGGCAATGTAATATCATCAGGCAATAACTGAGTATCAATATCAATAACGGCTAACGCAATCAATGCCCAGACAAAAACCAATGCTGCAAAAGTAATAAAAGTAAAGCCAAAATGCCAAGCAACAAAACCACTCATGAGCGCAGTGAATAATTCGACAATTGGATAACGTATCGAAATGGGGTTACGACACTGGGAACAACGTCCCCATAAAGCTAGATAACTAATAATTGGCAGGTTCTCAAGTACTGTAATTTTATGGTTGCAATGTGGACACACGGAACGAGGTGTTGCCAGATTAAATTTTGGTAATGTTTTGATTTCTTCATCACGCAGTTCAGAACACTGTTGTTGCCATGATCTTTCCATCATTTTCGGTAGCCGATAAATCACAACATTTAGAAAGCTCCCTACCATCAAACCGATAATACCAATAAAAATAACCAGGAAGTTTGGTGTTTCTTGTAATAATGCTATAAATGACATTGTATATAATAAATAGATAGAATGAGTTGATGAATGTTATCTCTCGAATTAAACAACCGAACCCATTTTAAAGATCGGCAAATACATAGCAACAACCATACCGCCAATCAAGGTTCCCAACACCACCATAATTATTGGTTCCATTAAGCTAGATAGCGCTTCAACCGCATCATCAACCTCGGCTTCATAAAAATCAGCAACTTTACTTAACATCGAATCAAGAGAACCCGATTCTTCCCCAATTGCCACCATTTGTATCACCATATTAGGAAATACTTCTGTAGCCGTCATCGCAGCCATCAAACTACTGCCGGTACTCACATCAACTTGAATACTTTTTGTCGCATCATAGTAAACAGCATTCCCTGCAGCCCCAGCGACAGAATCTAACGACTCAACTAAAGGAACACCCGCAGCAAACATGGTTGAGAGTGTGCGTGCCCAACGAGCAATGGTCGCTTTACGAATAACTTCACCGAAGATAGGTAATCTTAAAACCAAACGATCCATCACACGCTGCATAGGAACAGATCGTTTCCATAGATATAGAAAACCATATATGCCGCCACCCAGACCACCAAATATCGCCCACCAATAAGCAACAAAAAATTCTGATATTGCCATGACCAACAATGTTGGTGCTGGCAAATCTGCCCCGAAATTTGCAAATAATTCACTGAACGCAGGAATAACAAATATCATGATGACTGCAGTAATGACAAATGCAACAACGATAATCGAAATCGGATAAAACAGTGCCGATTTAATTTTACCTTTGATCGCCTGTATTTTTTCTTTATAAGTTGCCAGTCTATCCAGCAAGCTATCAAGAATTCCCGCAGCCTCACCAGCACCAACTAAGTTACAAAAAAGTGCATCAAAATAAAGCGGGTACTTACGGAATGCATCCGCTAGATTACTACCCGTTTCCACATCCGCTTTGATATCCATCAACAATTGACCAACAGCGGCATTGCTATGCCCTTTACCAACGATATCAAACGCCTGCAAAAGTGGAACACCTGCCTTCATCATGGTAGCAAGCTGGCGGGTAAACAACGTAATATCCTTCTCTGTAATACTACCGCTAGAAGTTTTTACCTTCTTAACTTTAACAAAGCTAATACCTTGACGACGTAAATTTGATTTGACGATTACCGGGTCAGCCGCTCGCATTTGGCCCCTAATTTGTTTTCCGGCTTTGTCTTTACCTTCCCAAGAAAAATTAAATTCCTTAGTTTTTTTTTCTGTACGTGTCCTCACAGATGACATACATGCTCCTTAATTGCCTCGAAAGCTGTCCGAGAAAATTTCATATACTAACACCATTAACTTGTAATAAAGTCTAAGCAATCTGCTTAATTGAAACTGAAACTAATCTGGGAACTACAACGGCATCATTAAATTATTTACTTAGCGATCATATTTCTCAAAAGTTTGAAACAGACACGCCTCGATCATCAGCTGCTTGTTGAATCCCGTCTAAAACTGTGGGATAACGTAATTTAACATGCAATTCTTGTTTTAACCGTTTATTCTCTAACCGCTTTGAATCATTCAAAAATGAAAGTATGCCCGGCGAAATCTGCGCCTTCGCCTCTTGACGACTAATTCGTGGCGGGCGCAATAGATTAAATTGGTCAGCAACCAAATCAAAATATTCTCCCATTTTTAATTGAGAGTCATCCATCGCATGATAGACCCTCCCTGGCTGACCATAACGAAATGCTGCACAAATGATTTGCGCTAAATCATCCGCATGAATATGATTAGTAAAACTGTCCTCTTGATCCAACAACATTGGATGATTCTCACGTAGACGCTTTAGTGGCAATCGATTTTCTGCATAAATACCTGGTACACGTAGAATTGAAACAGCTCGATGGTGACGCTTCCCCCAACGACGCACCTGTTTTTCGGCATCAACCCGACGTAATGCACGTTCATTCCCCGGATTAACCGGATAGGTTTCATTAATCAATGCACCATTACAGTTGCCATAGACACCGCTTGTGCTGATGTACACAAGCCGTTGTGGTAGAATCTCGCGGTGTGAATTACGCTTTGTTAATGCAGATAGCAAATGCATCGTACGCGTGTCTCGTAAACCTTGGCTTGGTGGAGGTGCTAGATGCAGTACAAATTCTGCAATACCAGCTAATCGCTCCAGGGTTGAGAGGCGATCAAGATCACCATAAATTGGAACAATGCCATGTAAGCGTGCCTGTTTAAAGCTTTCCCGGTTACGATATAGACCAATAATTCGATAACGAGATTGTAGTAGTGGCACTGTCCGCATTGCTACATCTCCACAACCAACAATTAATATTGTTTTTTTCATGTAAGTATTTCTTTCCTATCATTTTCCATTTTATTTTCCCGTAATTCAATGTCGCATCAAATCTTAATTAAGCCCAGTGGGCATACCTTAACTGTAAAACCCGAAGAAACCATTTTACAGGCCGCATTACGTGAAGGTGTTTCACTACCCTACGGTTGTCGCAATGGTTCATGTGGAACATGTAAAGGTAAAATCATCCAAGGTAAAGTCGATTATGGCCAGCATAATGAAGAAACCTTAACAGAAGAAGAGAAACTGGCTGGTCATGCATTATTTTGTTGTGCATTGCCTCTTTCCGAGCTGACCATTGAATGCCACGAAGTCAACGCAACTAAAGATATTGAAATTAAAACATTACCCAGCCGGGTTGAGAAACTAAACCGCATCACTGACAATGTTATGGTCATCTCTCTACGACTTCCCGCTAATCAACGCTTACAGTTTCTTGCTGGTCAATACATTGACATTCTTCTTAAAGACGGCAAACGTCGAAGCTTCTCCATAGCGAATGCGCCACATGATGATGAATTCTTGGAATTGCATGCGCGTAATTATCCAGGTGGCGTATTTGCCGAGCATGTGTTTAGTCACATGAAGGAAAAAGACATCCTTCGATTTGAAGGCCCACTAGGTTCATTCTTTTTACGTGACGAACCTGAAGATGGCAATATTATATTTGTTGCCAGCGGTACTGGTTTCGCGCCAATAAAGAGTATTCTAGAACACGTGTTTCATCAAGAAAACAGTCGAGGCAACAAAAGAAACATGATTCTTTATTGGGGAGGGCGAACAAAAAACGAATTGTATATGACCGATTTAGTCTATCAATGGCAAAAAGAACACGATAATTTTTCGTTTATCCCAGTACTTTCAGAAGCGCTACCGTCCGATAACTGGCAAGGAAGAGAAGGGTTTGTACACGACGCTGTCTTGCAAGATTTCAATAGCCTAGAAAATTATCAAGTCTATGCATGTGGTGCCCCGGTTATGGTTGAAGCGGCTTATCATGACTTCACCAATCAACGAAATCTACCAAAAGATGGATTCTTTTCAGATGTTTTTACACCCTCTACCAGCAATCCATAATCCTAAATTCCTCAGTTGGTCGCTACAAAAACAATCAACCTTATGAAATTACGAATAATATCATTAATAGGATAGACACCATTTGGGTGAGGATTTTAGGATAATGTAACAAGTCAGACACACCAAAATAAAAATACCGGTTAATTTTATCCTTTAAAACTAACCGGCACCTCTGTTTAACGCATTTGCTTTAATGCGAACTCAATCCCTTTATTATAATGATTCATCGCCAGTTCATGCTTACCAAGTTTCTCATTTAATTGCGCCAAAGCAAAATGAGCAGTAAGGCCCGGCTCTACTGAAAGACTGGCTTCCAGATAATTCTGAGCTTTACCCCACAGCTCACAATGTGTGCAGAGCTTGCCTAATGTCAATAATAAATGTCCATTATTAGGCCGAGATTTTAGCCAAACTTCTGCACACTCGATTTGTCGACTCACATGGTAATCTAGGCATTCGGCATACAAAATAATCAGCTCATCATCCCAACATTCATCAATACTTTTCTCGATGATTTTATGTGCAGAAATACAATCACCCAACGCCATATAAGCACGTGTAATCGCTACCACCAATTTACTATCACTTTGCTCCATTGAAGACAAACTAGCCCAATACTTATTTAACGACTCAAGATCGGACGCTTTATGCTTTATATTTTCGAGCTGTGCTTCATGCCGTAATTTCGAAATCAAAACTTTATTGACAGGATGACGTTTAGCCAATACATCCGTCAACTCAATCACAGCATCCCAATTCTCAGCTTGTTTCTGAGCCTCCAGCTCCAATTGCAAAACAGCCGTTTGCTGTAAGCCACCAGTCGAATACAAAACATTTAATGCTTCAAGTGCGTCTTCATGACGACCATCAGCTAACAACAATTCAGCTTGCGCTACTAATCTAAGCGATCTTTCATCTCCCGCTTGTTGTTCTGCAGCGGCCAAATATTCATTGCCTAAGGTTATCTCACCAAGCTGATGTGCAGCACGAGCGGCTATGACTGCACCAATGGCTTTAGTCTCTGATGAATTGGACAACTTTAACGCTGTTGCACCATTTTTTTTGGCTTGATTGAAGTTTCCTTCAAAGTACGCTTTAATTCCAGATAACAATTGGTTATCCGCTTTCCTTTGCCTATAGCCAAAGACCCTTAACAATAGTCGTACAATAATATAAAAGGCAAAGAAAGCAGCGACCGACCAAGCAATAAAAATATCAATCGGCAAATCGACTTCATACGGCGGCATAACTATTGAAGCATGCCCTGTCAGGTCTTGAGCAACAATTGCTACTGCCACTGCAGCAGCGAATAATACCAGCACCCAGAGTATCAGTTTCATATATTCCCCTCGTTACAATGGAGCCAATAATTTTGCATTGTATCAAAACAGTTTGATACAAATGGCACACCAATTTCATCTGTATCTTTTCGCAATTGATTCAAAGCTTGAAGCATATAAACTACAGGCTCAAGATTTTTATAGAAGTGTAAATCAATCCAACTAATTGCCAGTCCGGGGTTTGCTTGATTACTCCCCCCATCACTAGAAAACTGTGAAAGCCTTATTCGGGATTTTAAGCCTATACAAGGAAAAAAAATTTGCAATGGTAACGGCATAACGCTCTCTTTAGAATTATTACCTGAACCTTCTGGTTTTATTTCAACCCTGTTATCTTGATTCATATCTGGTTGTTAGATTGAATCGGGCACCTGAAAGTAATCTTGCAACCCTAGCAGTAAACCCTCATCCCCAGTCTTCTCTGTTTTCACGACATGTTCCAATCCAAGATCCCTCGCTGTTCGTGCAATACGTTCATGGGTTGTAAACATTGGCGTCAATTTCAGCAATTGTTGGCCAATCTGACCTATTATGTCAAATAAATTACGCAATCCTTCACTACTTGTGATGATAACTGCATTGATTTTCCCTTGCGACCAAGATTCTAACAATGGTGCCACATCAATGTTAGGCTTTTCCCGACAATAACATTCAGCGAATTCCACTTCAGCACCACGTTGTCTAAGCGCATCACCCAGCAGCGGTCTACCACCAACCCCACGAAAAATAACTACCCGTTTACCTGCAACCTGTTGCAATGCACCCATTTCCAACAACGCCTCGCTGTCGAATCGTTCATCTGGATGTATAACCCGATCAACACCAAATTGATGTAATGCTTCAGCACTTCCTTTACCCACAGTCGCAAACCTTAAACTGGATGGCAATGCAGCCTGTTGAGTAATTAAACGCATCCCTTTATTAACCGCATTTGGGCTAACAAAAATGGCCAAATCAAATGTTTCCAATCGATTGATCAAATCAAGTAATGCCGTCCGATCTTGAATTTCGGTGATTTCCAACACCGGAAACAAAATCGGGTTTCCCCCAACCGCCCGAATACCATCTGACAAGAAAGTCGACTGATGCGCCGGGCGCGTAACTAATACATTAATTCCATCTAATGTATTGCCCCCACTCACCATTATTTCCAGCCTTGGTCCGGGACGAGTTCCGCAAGAATTTCATCAGCACCCTGCGCAATCAGACCTTGTGCTAATTGCTGGCCCATAGATTCGCCCGTTTCTGGTGCACCGTTCAATGTTTCACTAATCATTCGTTTGCCATCAGGGTTAGCCACAAAACCACGTAAGTGAAGATTCCCCTCCTCAATTTCAGCAAACGCGCCTAACGGTATTTGACAACTGCCACCTAACACTCGACTCATAGCACGCTCAGCCTCTACGCAATAAGCGGTCTCTTGATGATGTAAAGGCTGCAATAACGCAGACAAATCTGCTCGATCTGCACGACATTCAATCCCTAACGCACCCTGGCCTACCGCCGGCAGACTTTGTTCAGGATTTAACAACGCAGTAATACGATCGGATAGCTCCAATCTTTTCAAACCGGCTGCTGCTAGGATAATTGCCGCATATTGTCCTTCATCTAACTTTCGCAATCGCGTTTGCACGTTACCGCGCAAGGGCTTTACCTGTAAATAGGGAAATTGAGCGCGTAATTGACTCTCGCGACGTAAACTAGATGTTCCGACAACGCTATTCTCGGGCAATGCTTCAAGGTTAGAAAACTGGTTGGAAACAAAAGCATCCCGAGGGTCTTCACGTTCAGTAATCGCAGCCAACATAAAGCCATCAGGTACATTCATCGGCATATCTTTCATCGAATGTACTGCAATGTCAGCACGACCATCTTCCAAAGCTTGCTCTAGCTCCTTGATAAACAGTCCTTTTCCACCTATTTTCGATAGTGACTGATCCAGTATTTGATCACCTCGAGTTGTCATACCGAGTATGCTAATTTCAGTTTGCGGGTATAATTCGCATAAACGCTGCCGAATAAACTTAGCCTGCCACATAGCAAGTAGACTTTCTCGAGAAGCGATTGTTATTTTTTTGGGGGGAGTAATAAGTGAATTGGGCATTAAAATAAAAATAAGAAGATTACAAAATTTTCTAAAGAATTTCAGACTGAAGACTGACTAAACAAAGGCCACATCCATGACAACAATAAAATTCATCTTTAGCTCATAAAATATTGAGGCATTAACAAATCATCAATTCTTTAATAACGATCATTTTAGCATGGTCAGTGCCAACTTGGGTTGTAGCTAGCGCTAGCCATGTTCATTTTTCTACTGTGGGTGACGTAACGCAATGAGTAATTCTAGTTTCGAACACAATGATTCCGAATATAATTCTATCAACGACAAAGACTTGCCACTACGCGACGATATTCGCCTCCTAGGGCGTATGTTAGGCGACACACTGCGTGAGCAAGAAGGAGATTCTGCATTTGATCTAGTCGAGGAAATTCGTCAGACAGCCATTCGTTTCCACCGAGAACAAGACCCGGAAGCACGACAGAAACTTGACACAATCCTCAATGAATTAAGTAACCGAGCAACAGTCACAGTTGTTCGTGCTTTCAGTTATTTCTCGCAACTTTCCAATATCGCCGAAGACGTCCATCACAACCGTCGTCGTCGCGCCCATCTTTGTGCCGGATCTTCACCTCAGGCAGGCAGCGTTACACTGGCACTTGAACGCGTATTGGCAAATGGCGTTGATAGTGACACACTAGCAAAATTCTTTGCCAAAGCAATTGTTTCACCGGTATTAACCGCACACCCGACAGAAGTGCAGCGCAGAAGTATTCTGGATTGCCAATTAACGATTGAGCGTTTGTTAAAAGAACAAGCCCGCACAGAATTAACGCCTAACGAGATGCGCCACAATGAAGAAGGCTTACGTGCCATGATTCAGATCCTCTGGCAAACACGGATGCTACGTTCAGTGCGACTATCCGTTCATGACGAAATTGAGAATGGCTTAATCTATTACAATTATTCCTTCTTGACAGAAATCCCTTACATCTATGCAAAGATTGAAAATTTGCTGGAACGTCACATGGGGCAAGATGCGCCAAAGGTTGCATCCTTCTTGCGCATTGGCAGCTGGATTGGCGGTGATCGTGACGGCAATCCGTTTGTAACCCATCAAGTCATGTTATATGCTGCCGAACGTCAATCTGCCGTAGCATTGGATTTCTACATTCAGGAAGTTGACAAGATTGGTCACACCATGAGTCTAGCTGAACGCTTAGTTGATGTGACCGATGAATTGGAAGAATTAGCGGCTTCCTCACCAGATATTCCGGCTTGCCGAATCGACGAACCTTATCGACGTTCATTTCAAGCCATTGGCGCACGCCTCATGGCAACCAATAAACGGCTAGGACACGCCACTCACTCACGCGACCAACTGGAGCCGACCGAACCTTACGCTGACAGTGAAGAATTCATCCACGACTTAGACGTCATCATTGCCTCGCTAAAACAACACAAATCTAACTGGCTTGCACGTGGTGCGTTGCGTAATTTACGCCGCGCAGCAGATGTATTTGGCTTTCATTTGGCACCACTGGACATGCGCCAGCACAGCAAAGTACATGAGCAAGTTGTGGTCGAATTATTTGAATTAGGCACACATCGAACAGACTATTTAGAACTATCAGAAGATAAACGCATTGAGTGGCTGCTGACTGAAATAAGTAGTCCACGGCCATTGCTGTCACCCTATTTAAAATATTCCGAATCCACACAAGGTGAATTACGCATATTGCAAATGGCTGCAGAGATTCAACGCCGATTCGGACATGCCGCAATACCGAATTACATCATTTCCATGACAACCAACGTCATCAACATACTGGAAGTGGCCTTGCTATTGAAAGAGGTCGGTTTATTACAGGCCGGAGAGAATCCTTATCTGGGGCTAAATATCATCCCATTATTTGAGACCATCACTGATTTACGTGATTGTGGCGTCATTATGGATCAATTATTTGCAATCCCCTATTATCGCAAGCTACTGACTTCACGTGGAAACGTGCAAGAGGTCATGTTGGGTTATTCTGACAGTAATAAAGACGGTGGCTTCATCACGTCTAATTGGGAAATTTACAAAGCTGAAATCGAATTGACCAAAATATTTACTAAGTACAATGTCGAACTGCGTTTATTTCATGGACGAGGCGGCACGGTTGGTCGTGGCGGCGGACCAAGTTATCAAGGTATTTTGGCGCAACCACCCGGCAGCGTGAATGGCCAAATTCGTGTGACCGAACAAGGTGAAGTCATCGGCAGCAAATATGCCGAACCAGAAATTGGCCGCCGCAACCTGGAAACATTAGCCGCTGCCACAATTGAAGCGACATTACTGGGTCACGACCCTCTTGGAGATAATGCAAATTGTTATTATGAAGTGATGGAGGAGCTAGCCAGCCACTCTTTTTCTGCTTATCGTAACCTGGTTTTTGAAACCCCCGGGTTCAAACAGTTTTTCCAAGAGTCCACGCCTATCCGAGAAATCGCCGGATTGCATATTGGCAGTCGTCCTTCTTCACGTAAGAAAACAGATGACATCGAAGACCTGCGTGCGATTCCTTGGGTTTTCAGCTGGGGGCTCAATCGCGCTATGATTCCTGGATGGTATGGTTTCGGTCATGCGATTGAAGCGTTTATTCGGGAAAATCAAACAAATGACGGACTTGAACAATTACAAGAAATGTATCGCACCTGGCCATTCATGCAAACTTTGTTATCCAATATGGACATGGTATTAGCCAAATCTGATATGGGTATTGCGTCACGCTATGCTGAATTAGTAACTGATGCTGAATTACGTGAACAAATTTTTAACCGTATCCATGAAGAATGGCAACGCTGCCAGAAATGGCTGTTTGCCATCACTGGTAATACCGAGCTATTACAGGACAATCCGACATTAGCTCGTAGTATCCATAATCGTACACCATACATTGATCCACTGAACCATTTACAGGTCGAGTTATTACGTCGCTACCGTTCCGGCGAAGACAGTGAGGAAATTAAACGATCAATTCACTTAACCGTTAATGGCATCACTGCCGGCCTAAGAAACAGCGGCTAAAATTCACACAGACTCTAACCATTCCATAGCCCGTTAGCACAATATTTTTATGAAAAAATTATTTATATTCGTCTTACTGATCGGTTTCTATTCACAACAGATATCTGCTTCACCAGCTATACAGTTTTGGCAAACGACTAATGGCGCGAAGGTCTATTTCGTCGAGAATCACGACTTACCAATCCTCGACATCAGTATAGAGTTTGGTGCCGGTAGCAGTACGGATACGCCAGATAAACTAGGCCGCGCCAGTTTGACACAACACCTATTAACTCTGGGTGCCAAGGGGTTATCAGAAGACCAAATCACCAATGCACTGGCTGATGTTGGCGCACAGCTAGGCGGGAATTTCGGCAGGGATCGTGCTGGTTTATCGCTGCGAACATTGAGCAACGAGCGTGAACGCAAGCAAGCATTAAATATTTATTCCCGTGTCATCCAACAACCGGAATTCCCGCCAGACATACTGGCTCGTGAGCAAGCCAGGGTCACAGCCGGTCTAAAAGAAGCCAGTACCAAGCCCAGTTATATTGCGGGCCGAACATTAATGAATATGTTGTACGGCGATCACCCATACGGTTTTAATGGATCGGGAGAAATTGACACCGTCAATGCATTACAGAAAGAAGACCTGATTCACTTCTATAATGCTTACTATACTGTCGAGAATGCGGTCATTGCGATCATTGGCGATGTGCAACGACTGGAAGCAGCCGCCATTGCCGAATCACTGACGGCACATTTGCCACTTAAAGGAGAAAAAAGCCTGGTTCCCCCGGTGCAAATTCCTGAAGTTAAAATCGAAAGAATCGCTCACCCTGCCACACAAAGTCATATTCAACTCGCCTACCCTGGATTACGTCGTAACGACCCAGATTACTTTCCGCTATTAGTCGGCAATTATATTTTAGGTGGCGGCGGTTTTGTTTCACGCCTGGTTGAAGAAATACGCCAGAAACGCGGTCTGGCATACAGTGTTCACAGTTTCTTTGCCCCTTATAAAGAACAAGGCCCGTTTCAAATTGGCTTGCAAACAAAAAAAGAACAATCTGAACAGGCTTTGACAATCACCCAGCAAGTTCTCAAGAATTTTGTCGCAGAAGGACCAACTGAGGATGAATTGACTGCCGCCAAGCAAAATATTATCGGCGGCTTTCCGCTTCGATTGGATAGCAACAAGAAAATCTTAGGGTATCTATCCATGATTGGTTTTTATGACCTTCCGTTGACCTACGTAGACGATTATTTAGCGGCAGTAGAAACGGTTACAACCGCACAAATCAAACAAGCGTTTAAACACCGTATTCGCCCAGAGGGCATGGTGACAGTCATTGTTGGCGCAGTAGAAGACTAACGCAATTTTTTACCGCAAAATGGCGTCGACTCAAGGCAAAGTTCGCATCATCGGCGGCCAATGGCGCAGACGCACCATTACTTTCCCTGACCAAGCTGATTTACGCCCTACTCCTGATCGAGTACGTGAAACGTTATTTAACTGGTTGGGGCAAGATTTAACTGGTCTACACTGCCTTGATCTTTTTGCCGGCAGTGGCGTATTAGGACTCGAAGCAGCCTCACGTGGAGCAAAACAAGTAGTAATGGTAGAATCAGACCCAAAAATATATAAAGCACTGCGGGAAAATAAGGAAAAACTAAATGCGACTCAGATCGAACTGGTAAAAACAAACGCGCTAGAATTCATTAATACTGATACACGACAATTCGATCTTATTTTCTTAGACCCGCCTTATCGCTCTGAATTACTATCTGATTTGATGCCAACACTACCATCTCACCTTGATCATAATGGCCTGGTTTATCTTGAAACTGGAAACCAATGGATACCCGATCAACAATGGCAAGTGAAACGACATGGCAAAGCAGGCAAAGTCTTTTATCAGATTCTGGAGTTAACACATGGATAAAGTGATTTACCCCGGCACCTTTGACCCCATTACACGCGGACATGAGGATTTGGTACGACGAGCCTCACGCTTATTTGATCAGGTCGTGGTTGCAATTGCTGCAAATAGTGGGAAAACGCCTTTTTTCACCGTCAATGAACGCGTTGAAATGGCACAACAAGTACTGGCCGATTGCACTAATGTTGAAGTCGTCCCATTTTCTGGTTTATTGATGGACTTCTTGCGCCAACAAAATGCACGTATTATTTTACGTGGGCTACGTGCCGCCTCAGACTTTGAATACGAATTCCAAATGGCTGGCATGAATCGTGGATTATACCCCGATGTAGAAACTTTATTTATGACGCCATCGGAACAATATATGTTTATTTCCGCCACAATTGTGCGTGAAATAGCCTTGTTGGACGGAAACGCCGACAAATTTGTTCACCCACTGGTCGCACAACAATTACACAACAAAATAAAAAAATAGATTTTTCGAGGTTAAAAGAAGTATGGCTTTAATTATTACCGATGAATGCATTAATTGTGACGTTTGCGAACCTGAATGCCCGAATGAGGCCATCTCCCAAGGAGAAGAAATTTACGACATCAACTCAAATTTATGCACCGAGTGCGTCGGCCATTATAATGAGCCTCAGTGTGTCATCGTATGCCCCGTTGATTGCATCATTCCCAATCCTGACATAGTTGAAAATAAAGAACAGTTGCAAGCAAAATATCAGGCATTAATCAGTGCAAAATAACCCACACTTGGCAAGACCACTACTATTCTTATCGGATTATTCCAAACTATAAACTGTATTTGCATCAAAACCGCTAAAAGCCCATAAACGTAAGGCTTGCAAGCTAAAACATAACATACCGGTGCAATGTTCAGGCTGGTTTTAGCTGCAAACTAATCACCTTTTTCCCCCATAAAAACTGTCTCAAAATGGCTTTCCCTCGCTACAATTACTGTAATTATTCAGTACATCAAAGTAACTGTTCAGATTGCTCCTATAATTCGTCAGTTCAAGGCGCAAAATGTGAGTTTACACGTGTAAATGATCATTTTGTAACACCGAAATGGCGGATTATAGGGGTAAGCTGAATAGTTACCAATTACTATTCTCGGACAGCTTCCTAGTCCCGTTTCCTCAATTTCCTGTGATTCTGACCGTTGTCGTTTAAGTAAGTAAGCCTTGGGTTTATTTCATCTTAGATTAGTCCACATTATCCTAGAATCCTCAGTTGGATGGTGCTTAGAGTGCATTGTTGTTTATTTTTGGCAAGGCGCAGTGAGGAGTAATAACTAGTTATTACAACGAAGTGCAACGCAGCAAAAGATAAAGAACAGTGTGCTATAAGCATCATAGCGT
>JAJFJJ010000037.1 GCA_021774195.1 Nitrosomonas sp.
GACTAGCTTACCGTCTGTTCTTGTGGCGGCTACCGTTTCAGGATTGATAAATAAGCTGCGTTGGAAGGTATGACGCCAAGCCCTACCGATTTGTATATTGTTGGATAGACTATCAGAGTTGTAGTAACGAGAGAAAGTTAATCCGGTAGGCAGTGCAATGTCAATTTCTTCGGTGTATTTATTGCCCGTGGCAGCGTTGATGGGGTTGCTGATAAGATTGCCGCATTGTGGCTGACCCAAATTGATCCCTGGGTGTTCTGATTCAGAAATGCAGTTTCCACTATCATTATCTAGTACAGCTCCTCGAGGACAATTTAAATTGAAATAAAAAATCCCAAGTTCAAAGGGCTCCATAGTGACGTTATTTTCGGCCCATAACCATCCGGCTTCATAAAAGGAATTTGCGTTCTCTTTTGAATAGAAACGACAAGCATTTTCTGGGTATTTATGTTTGGTGGCAAAGTTTGTACAAGCCTGTAATGCCTCTTCTTGAAATACAAAATACTTTTCAATTCTATAATGCGAGCCTTCAACTATTTCAGTGATTTTGGCTGAAGTAATGGCGCTTTGTAAAAAGAGAAGTAGCAACAAACCAATTAGAAATTGCCTTTGCTTGTTTTTGCAAAACTCTCTCATCATCACTATCTCCCTTTGCTGGCATATGTTTCTGGATCAACCGGTGCGAAATTATAAGTGCTTATATTTACGCTATTAACGTCAGTCATCAGCAATGCCTTAGAAAATAAAGGAATGAATGGTACATTTTGCGTCTTGAATTGATGAATTCTAGGGATAATCTAAACAGTTACCGTAATGTGCTGAATAATTACTTCACATCAGGTTAAGGGAAAATGAGATTGATAAAATAAAAAAAAGGAGCCATTGGCTCCCTTTTAAGACAATTTGATCATACGAATTTAATCGGTACGTTCAGTTACTTCAAGTAAATGGTAACCAAATTGTGTTTTAACGGGGCCTTGAACTTCACCGACTGGCGCACTAAAGACAACGGTGTCAAATTCCTTGACCATTTGACCGGGACCGAATTCACCCAGTTCACCGCCTTGTTTTCCAGAGGGACATAATGAATGCTCTTCTGCTATATCACCGAATTCCGCGCCTTCGCTAATTTGATTTTTCAGATCATTGCATTGTTCTTCAGTTTTTACCAAGATGTGACGTGCACTTGCTCGTGCCATAGGAATCTCCAGTTTATTTTAAGATAAGTTGCTTCGCCATGTTACATTTAAGCATAGATTGCTATGAGAAATGAAGCCTGTCGCGTTAATTTCTGATTTGAGTGCTTGGAGTGTGATGATTAGAATAGGCGAAAACTTCTCGCCGTTATCCTAATCTAAGGTGGGCGCTAAAACAAAATTCTTTTATCACGGTTGTTATTAATTATGCTTGAACTACGTCACATTAATAAAGCTTATGCCGCTGACCGGCAAGTTTTGCTCGATTTGTCCTATACCTTACAGGCTGGTGACTATGTTGCGGTCATGGGAGATTCTGGTGTTGGAAAGTCGACATTGTTAAACTTGATTGCGGGTCTGGACACCCCTGATTCTGGAGAGGTATTGATTGACGGTGTGGCAATATCATCATTGGATGATAATGCGGCGACAAAATTACGACGGCAACATTTTGGTTTTGTTTTCCAGGCTTTTCACGTTTTGCCTCATTTGACGTTAAGTCAGAATATCGCCTTACCTTTATTGTTGAATGATGCACCGCTAGAACGGGTAGAGCAAATGTTGGCTGAGGTTGGCTTAGCTGGCCGAGGGCACCATTTTCCACGTCAATTGTCCGGTGGGGAATTGCAGCGTGTGGCAATTGCGCGTGCGTTAATTCATCAGCCAAAACTGGTGTTAGCGGACGAGCCAACGGGTAATTTAGACCCGGAAACAGCGCATGACGTGCTCAAGTTGATGCGTAAGGAAATTAAAGCAAATGGTTCATCTGGTTTGATTGTGACGCATTCCCATGCGGCGGCAGCTACGGCGGATTATATTTTGAATCTGACTAAAGATGGATTGCAGCCGGTGGTGCAAGAAGGGCATAACTGATGCAAATGAAAACGGCTTCTCTATCCCGGTGGTTGATTTTTGGTGAGTGGCGTGCGCATATCGTGCAATGGCTGGCAGTGACTTTGGCGATTGCGCTCGGTGTTGCGTTGGGGTTCTCAATTCACTTGATTAACACTGCAGCGTTGAATGAATTTTCGGCGGCCAGCAAAAGTTTGTCGGGCCAGTCCGATTTGCAAGTGCATAGCAACCAACCCTTTTTTGATGAGTTGCTTTTTCCAAAATTGGTGCGGCATCAAGGTGTCGAGTTGGCTAATCCGGTGTTGGAATTCGATGTGGTGGTGCCGGAGAAGCTGGACAGCAGGAATGACCATAAGCTGAAGGTGATGGGTATTGACATGTTCCGTGCGACTGCAATCTCACCTGATTTATTGGGGGTGACGGAATCTGGTGAGCAGTTGGATCGTTTGGCCGATGATGCAATTTTTTTGTCACCAGCGGCCATGGAGTGGTTGCAAGTTGAACAAGGTGATGCGTTACAGCTGAATGTTGGCGTACAAACGATTACGTTACGTGTGGCAGGCGGTTTGGTGCGGGCGCGTGCCGGTCAACGTCTTGCGGTGATGGATATCGGTGTGGCGCAGTGGCGGTTTGGTTACCTTGGTTTGTTGTCTCGGATTGAATTGAAGTTGTCGCCGGGTGTAAATCTTGAATCATTTAAGGCTGACCTTGATAAGGCTTTGGGAGAACAGTTTTTTGTCACTGAAGCCGCTGATCAAGAGACGCGTGTCGCGAATATGTCGCGTGCTTATCGGGTGAATCTGAATATGTTGGCTTTGGTGGCTTTGTTTACCGGCGCATTTCTGGTTTTTTCAACTCAGGCATTGTCTATTTTTCGGCGTCGCCATCAGTTTGCGTTGTTGCGTGTGCTTGGTATGACGCGGCGTCAACTGTTACGGCAAGTCATGCAAGAGGGTGCGGTGCTTGGTGTGATTGGTTCATTATTGGGTTTGGCCCTGGGGTATGCTGTTGCGGCCATGGCCGTCCATTTTCTAGGCGGAGATTTGGGCAGTAGTTTTTTCCCTGGTATTCAACCCAGTATTTATTTGAGTCCGTTGGCGGCGACGATCTTTTTCGTGATTGGTGTCGGGGTGACCTTGTTGGGTAGCATTGTGCCGGCATGGGAAGCTGCACAAGCGAAACCGGCCGCCGCGTTGAAATCCGGTGGTGAAGAAATGGCAATTCGAAAATTGTCGTTTCCTTGGTTTGCCATGGCTTGCTTAACGCTGGCATTGATTTTTACGCAATTGCCAGCGGTTTCTGAGTTGCCGATATTTGGTTATTTGGCCATTGTTTTATTATTGGTTGGCGGTATTGCATTGATGCCTCGTTTCTCGGCATGGTTTTTTTCCTTCTTGTTGCGAGCTAAGGGCTCGGTTGATTCTGGTGCAGTATCAACATTGGTACTGGCGCGATTGGCAAATGCACCGCACCAGGCATCTATCGCGTTGGGTGGTGTGCTGGCCAGTTTTAGCTTGATGGTGGCAATGGCCATTATGGTTACCAGTTTCCGCGTTTCAGTTGATGATTGGCTGGGGCAGGTTTTGCCGGCTGATTTATATGTGCGGGCAGCGACGAGTGGTCATCAAGGAGGCTTTCAATTAAATGAGCAAAAGGCGGTTGCCGATCTAGCAGGTTTTACACGCGCGGATTTTTTTCGTTCTCAACAATTGATTTTAGATCCTGAACGCCCGGAAATTACCTTAATCGCACGCCCAATTGATACGTCTGATCCGAGTACGACAATTCCCATGACCGATGACCTGATGGCATCTGAATTGTGGCCCAGGGGCGTGATGCCTATTTGGGTGTCGGAAGCGATGGTTGATTTATATGGCTATCGTGTTGGTAAGCTGGTGACTTTGCCGATTGGTGACAAGACACATGAATTTTTTGTGGCTGGGGTATGGCGTGATTATGGCCGTCAATTTGGCGCTGTTCAAATGCAATTATCGGATTACCAGGTGCTGACAGAGGATATGAGTAGTAATACGGTCGCACTTTGGTTGCGGGATGGAGTGACTGCCAGCCAGGCTGAGCGCATGTTGCGCCAATTGTCATTTGGGAGCGTGCTGGAAATATCGCATTCAGGAGATATTAGAACATTGAGTTTGCAAATATTTGATCGCAGTTTTATGGTGACTTATTTATTGGAAATCGTTGCTGTGATCATTGGGTTATTAGGGGTGGCAACCAGCTTTTCAGCGCAGACATTGGCGCGTATTAAAGAGTTTGGCATGTTGCGACATATCGGCGTCATGCGCCGCCAGATTTTAGTGATGCTGGCGGCTGAGGGTGGTTTGTTAACGACTTTGGGAATGATGTTGGGTTTTATGCTGGGTTGGGCAATTAGCCTGATATTGATTTTTATTGTTAATCCGCAATCATTCCATTGGACCATGCAGCTCCATTTGCCATGGGGTAGTTTGTTTGTTATTGCTGCTGTGATGTTGGTGTCGGCAGCGACGACTGCATTGATAGCCGGTCGTCATGCCGTTTCTGGCGGTGTGGTACGTGCGGTACGGGAGGATTGGTGATGCGACGGACTAAACAGAATCAATCGATTTGTCTATTTTCATTAATTGGAATGATTTTTCTGGTCAGTAGCTTATTGTCTTCAATTGCTTTTGCCGAAACGACAAAGTTCAAAACCGTTGTGCCGGAATATGAGCTTAGTTTTCCGCAAGATTATGGCGCGCATGATGGTTATCGTATCGAGTGGTGGTATATCACGGGCTGGTTGGAAACCGAAGAGGAAAAAACACTGGGTTTTCAGGTGACTTTTTTTCGCTATGCAACCGGCCATAATGAGGAGAACCCAAGCCGTTTTGCAGCCAGACACTTGATTATCGCACACCTGGCGTTATCAGACCCGGCGGTAGGGAAATTGATACACGAAGAACGAACGGCTCGTGAAGGTTTTGAGTTAGCCTATGCCAAACATGGTAATACCGATGTGAAAGTAGAGGATTGGACCCTGGTGCGTGAGGAGGATGGTCGTTATCAGGTTGATATGCAAGGTGAAGATTTTGGCTTGAGGTTGTCATTAACGCCTACGCAAATGATGTTTTTGCAGGATAAAAATGGTTTTTCCCGCAAGGGACCCAAGCCGGAGCAAGCCAGTTATTATTATAGTGAGCCGCATTTAAATGTGAGTGGGACAGTGGTTCGTCACAATCAATCAATTCTTGTTAATGGACGGGCCTGGTTGGATCACGAGTGGTCCTCAGAATACCTAGATCCTAATGCAGATGGGTGGGATTGGGTTGGCGCGAATCTGGACGATGGTTCATCATTGATGGCTTTCCAAATTCGAGGTAAGGATGGTGGCAAACGATGGGCTTATGCTGCATTACGTGATGCGTCAGGGAAGATTAAAATTTTTGAACCGGAGCAAGTGGATTTTACACCGATACGGACTTGGCAATCACCGCATACCGATGCGGTTTATCCGGTAGTAATGCGCATCCGTACAGATGAAGTTACTTGGTTGCTTGAACCGATGTTTGACGATCAAGAGCTTGACTCACAACAATCAACCGGGGCGGTTTATTGGGAGGGAGCGGTGACACTTTCAAAGGATGGGCAACCGGCTGGTCGTGGTTATCTTGAGCTAACAGGTTATGTGCGTCCGTTGGAGATGTGAAAATATTTATGTTGTGTTTGGCGATTGATTATATTCAAACGGGAAGCGGTATTTATTGGAAACTGATTTAATGTTGGGTGGCTATTGTTAACATAATCTGTGTTTGCAGTACTTTCATTATCTGGAAATCTGCGTTAGAATCTAAGTTCGTTGTGGTCATAGCAGTAGTGATTACCGCGAAAATAAAATATAATCAGTTGCTTACGCTTGGGAGCGATGAAATTTAAGTGATAAAAAACTGATAAAAATAAAAATTTGAAAGTAAGTTGTGACGCTATAACCCTAATATTTTAGTGGTTGTATAGTGGAGGGTCGGTTTTTATCGGCTTTTACAAGTAAGTGAAGTAGAGTTATCAATCGAGTAGTAAAACTTAATAAGGAGAGAACTATGAGCGAAGAAAATAGAAGAGAAACAGATGCACAAGTACTGAGATTGTTCTTCATGTCAGTTGCAGCATTTATCGCTATTGGTGCAGTTGTTTATAGCGTATTCTAAATTAACCAAATTTAGAATTTATCTTTATGTGACGTGAGTTCTTTGAGTTATTGTACAATCAACTGATTGACACTTCATTTAACATAATAGATATTAAACCCATACTTCTTTTTAAGAGTATGGGTTTTTTTTTGATTCTTAGTCTTGGTTTAGCGATTAGAATTTAGTAAAGCATCAAACCAGACTTTCCAAAGCAGATATTTCATCAATAACTTCCCATTTCTTGATTTGATTATTGTTTTATTGTCTTCTCGTTGATATCTAATTTTATTATTGACCGCAAGTTGTGCGGCGCCTTGTAAACTACTTTCTTTCTGATGCGGATAATAGATCGGAATTGATGTGCATTGGGCAATGCCTTGTTGTAAACAAGGCAATTCAGATAGTCCACCGGATAGATAAACACGAGTAAGTGGTGATTGATGGTGAAATTCTTCCAAGATACGTGCAACCCGGAAAATGATTGCCTCAAGTAATAACGCCATGGTTTGGTGAGTTGATAGATGGATGACTGGCTCAGAGAAATGAATTCCCCATTGGGTTCTGAAATAAGGCGCACCCAATCCGCTGGGTTCTGCTAAGCAAAAAATGTGATTAGCTGCCAGATCTTCCAGACGGCTGTCTTTGATGGGGTAAGGTGCTAGTGCGGCGGCGATAGAATTAAGTGTGCCTTCAATAGCACTTTGTGTGTGGCCGGTTTTGTCTTGGTAAACCAAAGTTTGTAGATAACCATTGATTGTGTCGCTTCCTGATGTCAAATACCGAATGACAAATCCGCCGGTTCCTAAATTTACCAGGGCCTCGCTGTGGCTGTTAACGCTGGCAAAGAGTGCGGCAGATTGATCGCCGACGCTTGCCTGTAATGTCAGGCCATTTTTTAAAGTTAAGTTTAAGCCTGTCGAAGGTAGAATTTCAGGCAAAATGGCAATGGGGATATTGAACAATTGGCATAAATCAGTTGACCATTTTTGTTGATGAATATCCATTAATAATGTGCGTGCAGCCATGGATGCATCGGTGCAGTAATGCTGGCCTTTTGTCCAGTGCCAGATTAAAAAGGTGTCTAATGTACCGACTAACCAATTAGAACGGATTAATTTTTCTTGCCAATCTGGGTTGTCATGCAATATTACGCTGAGTTTTGGGGCGAAGTAATAGGGCGTCAGTTGTAACCCGGTATGTTGCTGAATGATTTGTGCGGCATTTTGAATGTTACTGTGCCAATGTGCTCCACGATTATCTTGCCAAGAAATCAGTGGTGTGATCGGTTTGCCACTGCTTTTGTCCCAAATTAGGAAAGAGGAGCGTTGGCTGCACAACCCTAATGGCAGGTGGTTTCCAGTTTGCTCGCAGCATTCGTTAAGTACCTGCTCGGCAGTATTGAGATAATCAAGCGCATCACTTTCATAGCAACCATTTAACCTATTAACTGTTGGTGCATGTCGGCTGTGTGTGTTTGTCAGATTACCTTGTTTATCCAGTAAGGCTGCTTTGATTGATGTTGTGCCTAGATCAAGTGCAATGGCTGCATGTGATGTGCTGATCATTCGAGACATCGTTCAATTTCTTGTTGAATGGTTCGTTCATCCCAATGCATGATCGGTGCAATAGATGCGGTAATTTGATGTAAATCAGTCCGAGTAAGTTGGGACAAAATAAGTATAGGTAAGCGGCGGCGGAGTAGGTCATCCAGATGAACAATCATTTCAGTGCTGGCGCAATGAATTAGGTCGGCATAAATGAAAGGTAAGTTAGGGGTAATGCGTTTTGCTGAATCAGGCTCGTTCTCAATGTAAGCAAGAATCTTGTTCGTTTCTTTTCCATGACGTCGTGCTAACCATTTAGCGCTTTCATGATCGACATTAAGTTGTATTGCCCTGGCTTGTATGGCGACAAACCATTGGTCGAAGTCTTCTTTTGGTGCCCAAGGGAAAAGTTTATCTGTGGGACAGGGTTCTGAATTGTCAAGTTGTCGGCATACGGTGTCGACTATAGTGGCCGCATCGAATCGTGATGAAGTTAGTTTGCCGCCAATAGCGTAATGTACGCCGTTATGTGCGGTTTTTAATTGCCAATCACGGCTGATGCTTGAAGGTGTATTTGGAATGTCAGATTGATCGTCCTGTTTTAATACGCGAGTACCGGCAAATCGGCCGATGATGTCGTTATCAGTCCACGGGATTTTGAGATAGCTATTGGCGGCTGTTAGTAAATAACTAATCTCTTTTTTGTCGATATTAATTTGTTCTAAATCGTCGTTATATGCGGTGTCGGTCGTACCTAGCAGCGTAAAGCCATACCAAGGAATCATGAAAAATACTCTGCCATCCGATTTCGCGGTGAGTAATAGGGCTTCGTCTTGCAGTATCGGTGGCATAATTAGATGAACGCCTTTCGTCAGACGGCACCAACTCTTACTCTGTTTCTCGTTGGTTAGCCATTGGCCTGTGGTATACACGATTTGTTTGGCCAGAACGGTTTGTTTGGTATGCGTGAGTTGGTCCTCAACTACTGCGCCGTAAACTTTACCGTTTTCTTCAAGCAAGTTGGTCAATTTGCTGTAATTAACCGCTGTGGCACCTGCTTGCATGGCACCAGCAATTAATTCAAGTACTAAACGGGCATCATCTGTCTGCGCATCTGCATAGGTGAAGCCGCTTTCAAGAGATTTCTCACGCAATAATGGAAAGTGGTTGAGGAAATCCTTGTGATTGAAATAGCGATGCCGCATGGTGGGGTCCATACCATCAGAGAAAAAATCATATAGAGACAACCCAACTTTCAGTCGTAATTTTCCCAAGCGGCTGTCTGCAAACATTGGGATGCCAAATCGTAACGGCCAGACACGATGGGGTGCGATATGTAGTAGTAATTGGCGCTCTTTGAGTGATTTCTTAACTAATTTAAAATCGTAGGTTTCTAGGTAACGTAGGCCGCCATGGACTAATTTGCTGGATGCGGAAGATGTGGCACTCGCCCAATCATTTTGTTCGACAGTGGCTACTTTAAGACCACGTAGGGCTGCATCATAAGCGGTCCAGGCACCATATACACCGCCACCGCAAATCAGTAAGTCAAATTGTTGGTCCTGCAGGGCTGAAAAATCCCGTTTCATAAACCTAAAATCCTTAGTTGGTCGCTTCAGCATTGGCCAGTCTTATGAAATAAAACAAATATTTTGTCAAATGTTACGCACCTTAAAGGTGAGCCACGCTATGATGCTTATAGTACACTGTTCTTTATCTTTTACTGCGTTGCAATTCGTTGTAATAACTCGTTATTACTCCTCATTGCGCCTTGCCAAAAATAAACAAAAATGCACTCTAAGCATCATCCAACTGAGGATTTTAGGATGAATCACGCAACATCAGCGCTTTGTGCGGATCATCACTGATGAGAATGTCGACATTCCATGCCAGTGCCTGGTTGATTTCTTTATCACTATTGCAGGTATAAACGGCGATCAATTTGTTCTGTTTGCGCAAAAGGTCGATCATGTCATGTTGCAAAGTTTCGATAGGAAAACAAAATCCATACAAAAAAGGGTGCATGGTTAGTGTTTGTTGTAAATCACTTATGCTTTGTTCAGGTGTGAAGTTATAAATCAGCGGGGCATTGGCCTGATAGTGATGTGCGTAGACTAAGCTATCAAGATTAAAAGAAGAGACTAAAACATGCTGGTCTGTATTGTTGCCAATCAGTTCAAGTGTTTGGCGAATTTTAGTTTGGTGTCGAGATGGTTGTTCCCAGTCGCGATTTTTGACTTCAATTAATAAACGGCAGCGTGTGCGATAGGCGTCAAGGAATGCCTTTAATGTCATGATACTTTCGCTATCGGAGACTGGATCACCCAGTGATTTGAGCATCTGATAATTAAAATCATCTATACGCTTGTCGGCGAACCCAAGCTTTTCTAAAGTACGGTCATGCCATAGCACATTGATCTCATCGCGGCTCAGTTGCACATCTGTTTCAATACCGTCTATGGCGTATGCCAACGCCTTGTCAAAAGCTAGCCCGGTGTTTTCCATCGCTTCGGTATTGGCGCCGCGATGAGCGTAAATCAGGCAAGGTTTAGTTGGCATACGCAGTCATCCGAGAGTTATTCAGATGTGGCGGCCTGAAGTAGTGCGATAATTTCTTCATCCCTTGACATATCTAATGCTGTTTTGCCACTTTCGCTTTTGATATTGGCATCCGCATTTTTATCCAATAATATTTTTACCGTGTCTAAATGACCATGCAAAGCAGCCCACATGAGTGATGTGATGCCATCTTCATTTTTCAGGTCAATTTTTGCGCCGCTTTCCAATAGCTTTTCAACCACCGGGCTATGGCCATTTTGTGCCGCTAGAATCAGTGGAGTGAAGCCGTTTTTGGCTTGGTGGTCAATGCTTGCTTTGTGATTAATCAGTGTATCAACAGTTTCAATTCGACCTAATAACGCCGCCATAGTGAGTGCTGTGGCTTCGTTTTGGTCCGCCAAATCAATTTCGGCACCCTTATCTAATAGCGTATTAATGACATCGGTGTGTCCATTTTGTGCGGCAATATGCAGCTCGGTTGTGCCATTTGCGGAAACTAAATCCAACGATGCGTTTTGAGCTAATAATTTCTCGACAATAGCCGTGTGTCCATTACGTGCCGCCATATATAAGGCTGTCGTATTGTCCGATGCTTGGCTGTCAACTTGAGCATCCGTGGCTAATAATTTATCAACAATTGCTGTTTTGCCTTCCAACGCGGCAATCATTAAGGCAGTTACTTTTTGATCGGTTTGTGCATTAATGTTGGCCCCTTTGGATATTAGTGCATCGACAATTCCCTCGTAGCCACTTTGGGCTGCCAGCATGAGTGAACTGATGCCATCTGTGGTTTGAGCGTCGACATTGGCGTTGTTAGCGAGTAACGTTTTGACGACTTCTTCATGCCCATTTTTTGCGGCAACAGTCAATGCGGTTGCATCGCCTGCATTTTGTAGATTGGGGTTGGCATTATTTTCCAATAAAATGTTAACGATATCTGTGTGACCATATTGAGAGGCGATAATTAGCGCGGTAAACCCCATTTCATTTTGTAGATTGGGATCAATGCCTTTTGCTAACAGTTCTTGCAAAGTATCTGTTTTACCAGAGAATGCGGACTTGAGTAGCTCTATTTGGTCATCAGCCAGGCTGTTGGTTGCTGGCGAGAATAAAATTGCCGTGAAGGCAGTAAACAATAAAAATGTACGCGTATAATCAACTAATTTTTTAATATAAATCATTTATAGAACCTTATTGGGCATCTCTTGTTATCAATTCTTTGAAATCTTGGTTGTTTCTTCAGGAAGCTTTTAAAATCATCGCTTCGCAATGCGCTGTGTGATTTGTACGCTACCGGAATAAAGCGCGTATTTTAACCCAGAAACATTGTTTTTAAGACTTAATTCTATGAAATAAAGTGCAATCCATGAAAACGTATAGAGGTTAAAAAGGTTGTTTCTCTGGTGGAGATGGAAACGATATGAACGATTGGATTGTTCCTGACTGGCCTGCGCCCAGCAATGTGAAATCTTTATTTACCACACGTAATGGTGGGGTTAGTCGTGGCATCAATGGTGTATATGCTTCTATGAATTTAGGTGGTCACGTGAATGATGACCCGGCAAATGTTGAGCGTAATCGTGCTTTGTTGCGTGATCACTTGCCGCAAGCGCCAAATTGGCTTTGTCAGGTTCATGGCACACAACCGGTCTGGCTAGAAAATGCGGCGATATCGCCGAAAAGTGATGCCGCATTGACTCGACAACCAGGTGTTGTTTGTGCTGTGATGGTGGCCGACTGTTTGCCGGTATTTTTGTGTGATCAGGCGGGTACAACAGTAGGTGTTGTGCATGCTGGTTGGCGGGGGTTGGTTGGTGGAGTTATTGAACGATCAGTGCTTCAGATGCGAAATAGTAACAGTGAATTGATGGCTTGGATGGGACCGGCGATTGGTCCGAAATATTTCGAAGTTGGTGAAGACGTCTTTCAAACATTTGTCGATCATGATCAGCAGGCTACGCAAGCTTTTGTGCCTAAAGTGAGTGGAGATGAAAAGAAATGGTTGGCTGATATTTTTTTGTTAGCGCGCCAGCGTTTGTCTGCTATCGGCGTAACTATGGTTTATGGGGGTGGTGTCTGTACATATAGTGATCCAAAGCGGTTTTATTCATATCGCCGTGATGGTGAAACCGGACGTATGGGCGCGTTAATTTGGCTAGACTGAGTTCTTTATCAAGACGATTATTCTGAGTAATTTGATTCAACATATTAATCTGTTGCCCGACAACAGCGTATAATCCCGCCTTTCTGTTTTTATTAATTTTATGTCTACGCTTACCTGGATCATTGTCGCTAGCCTGCTTGGCGGTGTTTTAAGTTTGTTGGTTGCCGCCATGCTGACGCTCAATACACGCGCGTCATGGCTCTCCATGCTGGTTTCTTATGCGATTGGTGCTTTATTGGGCGCTGCTTTTTTGAACACGTTGCCGGAAGCATTCGAGCTTTCTGAAAACCCGACACAAGTTACTGTCATTGTTTTGATCGGGATACTAATGTTTTTTATCCTGGAGAAACTGGTTTTGTGGCGGCATTGTCATTTGGATGACTGTGAAGTTCACGTACCGCCTCAGGGTTTGGTTGGTGCAGCAGGAGACCAGCATGATCATGGCCGCAGCGGAATGGTTATCATCATCGGTGACACTTTTCATAATTTTGTTGACGGTATCTTGATTGCGGCGGCGTTTATGGTAGATGTGCAGTTAGGCATTATCACATCCATTGCCATTATTGCGCATGAGATTCCCCAGGAAGCAGGCGACTTCATTATTCTGCTTAATTCAGGTTATACACGACGCAAAGCGTTTTTAGTGAATTTGTTATCTAGTTTCGCGACGTTGGTTGGCGGTGTTTTGGCCTATTTCATGTTGCATCAAATGGATTTTATGATTTTGCCGTTACTCGCACTTGCATCAGCCAGCATGATCTACGTTGCCATGTCGGATCTGATTCCCGGTTTACACAAACGTCCTGAAATTAGGGCAACAGTGCAACAAGTTGTCTTGATTTTATTAGGGATTGGTACAATTTGGCTGGTTGGTGATGTGTTTGTGCATGAGCATTAATGTAGTTTTGTAGGGGCGCTACAGTTGATTCGGACAAAATAAACTCGAAAATCTCTGAGTAATATCACATTGTCCCTTTTTGATTTGTATCAAATGGCGTTAAAATTAGATTGATATAATATCGGGTGGTAAAAAAATGATTAATTTGATCCAGGTTAGGTTGTTTTAAGTGCCAGAGTTACATTCTTTATACTAATTCGCCGTTAGATTTCATTGTTTTTTTGCGGTGAAACAAAAGTTGCGCATTCTAAATATTAATCAGATGGTTTGGAGAGACCGGGAGTTTTCAAGCAAGGCCGGTATAAACTAATCTGATTATTAGCATTTATATTGTGCCGTTGGAATCAGTTTATAAAAAATAGTATTCAAGTTTAAAACACCGAAAAGAAATATAAAAAAGAGGTGAAGTATGTGTTGGAGTGGTGAAGCATCAGCGGTTCTTGCTGCTGCTGGTATTGGTACGGCTATTTATGTTGCAAGACAAGGGGAATCAAAAGAACTCTGGATACCATTGTCCTACTTTGCATTAATGGAATTATTGCAAGCGGTCACTTATCTTTATATTGATCGCTGTGATAATCCTTACAATCAAATGCTCACTTTGTTTGGCTATCTGCATGTCGCATTTCAACCATTTTTTGCCAACATGGTTGCCATGTATTTCGTTCCTGAACATATCAAGAAAAAAATCTCGACCACGGTCTATAGCTTATGTGGTATCGCTGCAATTGCTATTTTAATAAAAATGTATCCATTTGCATGGGCGGGAACCTGTAATATCGGTGTGGAAGGTTTTTGTGGCGAATATACCTGCTCGACTTCAGGTGAGTGGCATATTGCCTGGCAATTACCGTTAAACGGTTTGCTATCCGAGCCGCAGGCGTATCTGTTCGGATTTGAATGGGGCTTGCATGCATTGGTTTATATCCTTGCCGCGTTTGTCATGCCATTTATTTATGGTTCCTGGCGTTTTGTTAGTTTTCACTTTTTGGTTGGCCCATTGATTTCTGATATCTTGACCAATGATCCAAACGAATTTTCAGCAGTATGGTGCTTGTTCTCAATCGCCTTATGTGTTTCTGTCATTAAGACGCCAATCAGGAAACATCTGCATGTTAAGAAATGGCCTTTTTATAAGCAGCCGCCCAAGCGTCAGGATGAACAAACCATCACATAAGATTTAGAGGAATGGCGTTACAATATAATATTGTTCATTTTGTGCTGGAGGATAAAAAATGATTACGCTATATGGTATTGAATGGTCACGTGCAAACTATGTGCTGTTTACTTTGGAGGAACTCAATCTTGATTATCAGCACATCAAAACACACCCTTTTGAAGAGGAAAAGAATTCATCCGAATATCTAAAGTTGAATCCTATGGCTCAGGTGCCGACCTTGGTTGATGGAGACTTTGTATTGACCGAGTCAATGGCCATTAATTTTTATTTGGCTAGAAAATATGGTGCTGAAAAGTTATGGGCAGACCGGTTAGAAGATGAAGCGGACATCTATAAATGGACATTTTTTGCTGTAGCGCAGATGGAGACATCTTGCGTAGATATTATTTTCCAGAAAAAATTGGTTGAAGAAAAAGATAGAAATTATGAGCTGATTAGGAAAGCCGAGAAAAGCCTGATGAAGCCATTGAGTGTGTTGGATGATTATTTGGCAGGCAAAGATTTCCTCGTGGCGAATAAATTTAGTATCGCAGATATCAATATGGCCGGCATTTTGTCTTACGCACGAAATGGTGAATATGATTTTTCACCATATAAAAATGTGCAACGGTATTTGGGTGATATCTTATCAAGACCCGCGCGTAAGAGAGCAGAAGCAGGTTGAGGCACCCTTGAAATAGCTTCAGATTAGTCTGGGTTAAGAACATAGTGCCGATATTCGCAATTGCCAATAGCTATATCCCGTAATTGATGGTCTTCAATTCCGCCTTCAAAATACGCTACAAACACTCGTAGGGTTTCTTCATGGGCGACAACTAACAGTGTTTTATCGGGCTGTTTTTTGAGCCAATCAATAAAACGTAACACCTGCTGTTTGTGATCCAGCAACGATTCACCGCCATTCACCCGTTTGTGAAGTGGGTTATCAGCAATCGCCGCAAAATAATCAGACACTCGTTTGCCATCAAACCCGGAACGAATATCAGCCAGATCAGCGTGTACTTCAATCAGTACCGAGTGATATTGGTTAATGACTTCTGCTGTCTGGCGTGTGCGAGGTAATGGCGAAACGATAATGCGTTCAAACGCTTTATCACGTAGCGCAAGTGCTGCAGATTTCGCTTGTTCATAACCGATTTTGGTTAAATGAACATCCTGACTAGGGTTATCGTTACATAAACCAAGATCGTTATAGTTGGTGCGCCCATGGCGTATGAAATAGATGTTCATATTGTAAATGCTAGGAATGTGTTGCGTAAATGCTGCGTCTAATATGTTAACTTAAATGTTTCAGTTTGTTATGGTGCAATCATACGTAAATCGATTAAATAGCCGTGCGGCATTGATCAATCGTTTGTTTCGTTAGAATACGCAATAAGTTGAATTGCTACCAGCAACTAATAGTGATAGTGATAGTGTCTTTGTTTTAATAGTTTAATTATTTGATTTTCTGTTTATAATAACAATCAGATCCTTTTTCAATGCACTTGGAAAGAATTTTAATTAAGCAATGGATAAACTTCCTAATTCCAAATCTTTAGAACCTGGTTATACACTTGTTCTTTTCACAGAAGACAATCCTAATTTGTTGGCACAATACAGTGATCTTTTTAGAGTTTGTCATTATCACGATTTTGCAGCGTGGCAGAAGAAGCGAATTACTCCCTCAGCTTTTATCGTTGATGGAAAAGGACCAAATTACATTACTTCAACGCTTGATCAAATACGTCGAGACAAAGAAGTTTTCGCTTCCTTATGTTACGTGTCAGGGCCTGTCTCTAATTTAAGTAATAAGTTGGTGGATGGTCAGTTACCAGAACCATCATTGCTTCAGGAAAAAATACACTATTTTTCGGATTTGGAGAAATCATTTAAGTATCACGAGACCGATGTTACACATGTAGGGCGTTTGATTAAATATTTGTGGTTACGTCCTGATTTCATACTAGAACCGTATCACTTCTGGAAAGAATCACGTTTTTATAGTTACCCCTTACTTGATGCGCTCAGTTACGATGAATTGGATTCTTTTGAATGGTTGCGTAGCCTCGCTAACACGAAAATATTGGAATTAGCTGTACTGACAGACCGGCAGAGAGAGTGTGCAAATTGCCGCTCTTCCCATTTAAGCTTTATCGATGTTTGTCCGAATTGTCACGCAATTGATATTGACATGAAATCTTCACTGCATTGCTTCACTTGCGGTTGCGTGGATACGCAGGAAAAATTTGTTCATAGTGGGGCGCTAGTTTGTCCTAAGTGCAGTACACAACTACGACATATTGGGAGCGATTATGACCGTCCAATTGAAAATTATATTTGCCAAAGTTGCCATCACTTATTTGCAGAGCCAGACGTCTTAGTGCGTTGTGCATCCTGTGAAAAAGAAATGATTCCTGATGACCTTATATCCAATAAGATTTACAGTTGGAAGTTAAGTGATAGAGGGCGAATGCTTGCTGCACGTGGCGATGAATTGGATGTCGCTTCAAGTTTTGATCAATTAGATTTTATTTCCAGAGAGCTGTTTGTACATGATTTAGATTGGCTACTGGTTTCGTCTCGGCGCTATCCGGATATAACCTTTAGTTTGTTCGGTATTTATTTTGTAAACTTGCCGGAATTGGTTAGCCAGATTGGACACACACAGGTATTACAAATGCTTGAAGCATTCGCACAAAGACTGAGAAGTATGTTGCGTGTTCCTGATCTTTCTACGCGCTCTGCTGAAAATTTGGTATGGCTCTTACTGCCGTTTACAAATGAGGAGGGTCTGCACGGTTTTCAGACACGTATTGAGACCAGCTTAAATGCCTTGCAGCAAGACAATGAGCTTAGATTAGATGTTCGCTTTGTTGGGGTTTCCGCTTCACAAATACATGAGCGGGAAGATGCTGAGCTTTTGCTCGCCCGTCAGCGTAGCGAGTTGATGTAAACTATGGAAACGCTGATACAAACTTGGCAAGTTTTTATTATTACGTTCCAGGGGAGTAGTGTCGTCTCATATGTACTGATGTTTATTCCATTTGTATTGCTATTGGAATTGCCGCTCTACTTAATTTGCTGGTTGGGTGTTTTTCGTCATATCATCCAAGATTGTTTTAAAGTACCTGTTATCTCCCCCCATTTTCCTTGCGTGACTTGTACGATCACTTGTTACTCAGAAGGTGAAGCTGTACAGAACACGGTTATTTCATTATTGGAGCAAATTTACCCGGGGCATATTGAAATTATCGCCATGGTGGACGGTGTAAAACAAAATAGAGTAACTTATGATGCACTGAAGGCACTTAGACCTTCGCTTTCTTACTATTCCAATCGCTCATTAATAATTGTTCCGAAATTTCAGCGAGGTGGCCGGGTTTCCTCTATGAATGCAGGACTTAGTCGTGCAAGTGGTGAGATCATTTGTGCATTGGATGGCGACACGTCATTTGATAATCAAATGATTTATCATGCTGCCCTGCGCTTTAGTAATCCCAATATTGTTTCTGTAACGGGGCCGATGCGTGTGCGTAATGCGAATAAGTCGTTGGTAACCAGACTGCAAAATCTTGAATATATGATCACCATGCAAGTTGGAAAGTTTGGTTTGGCAAAACATAATGTGATTAATAATGTGCCGGGCGCTTTCGGTATTTTTAGAAAATCGTTTCTGCAACAAATAGGTGGGTGGAATACAGGTACCGCAGAAGATCTTGATTTGACGCTGCGTATTAAACAATACCAAAGGCGTCACCCAGAACTTCGAATTGATTATGAACCGGGGGCTGTATCACATACCGATGTGCCAGAAAGCTTTATTGATTTCTTTAAGCAGCGTTTGAGATGGGATGGTGATCTTTGGTATGTTTATGCGCATAAGCATCAGCGGGGATTTACTGCGTCCCTATTGGGTTGGTCGAACTTTATATTTTTACTTTGGTATGGCGTATTGTTCCAGATAGTGATGCCTTTTGTCATCGTGCTTTACATGATTCTCATGATAGTCATAAGTCCTCTGACATTCTTTCTATCCAGTATGTTGATCATTTATTTGTTCTATTTTGGATTGACACTCATCCAGTTCTTTTTATTTCTTATCTTTGTTTCAGATCGAAAATTGGAAGATCTTAGTGCCGTCGTGGTATCGCCATTTTTTCCGATATTTCAGTTTTTCGTTCGTGTATGGAGTGCTGTCGCACTGTTAAACCAAATCTTTAATCGAGGACATTTAGATTCTGCAATGGCACCTTTGTGGGTGCTTAAGAAGGGCAAAAAATGAATAATTATTTATTCATTTTATGGGTGTTTCTGATGATGCCAACGACGAGTGCAGTTGCCGAGGTCAAAACACTTGGAGATTTTGATACCTATGTGGGTCGAGCAGCATCAGTACTCAAGGCAAAAGCTGACTTGGAAGCGCAACATTCCGATTTGTTGGCTAAAGAAGCGCAGAAAGGTTTTGAGTTGTTCGGAAGTATCTCATCGGGTTATCAAAAAAGTCCTTTTGCACGCGAGCCTTTTGGACGTTTTTTTGACCCAGCTGCCCGTCTGGGTTTGCGCTATCCCTTGTTGGGTAGTGCAGAGCGGCAACAACGTGCGATTTATGATGCTGAAACCGAAGTTAAAATTGAAGGCGTTCGTTTTAATTGGAGTCAACGATTAGCGGCACTCTTTCTGGAAGAAAATTATGCGGCTTATTGGAGTGCGCAGAAGATGCTGGCGTTAAATGATGCTTATGTTCGTCAACGTGATGAAGGTATTGAAGGTATATTGCACAAAAGACATGAGGCCGGTCTGCTACTTATGTCTGATTATTTCGAGTTTCTCTCTGCTTTTGAGCAGGCAGAGCGCGCCCGGTTAGAGTTCAGTAGCAATCAAGATCAAGCGTTGACAAGATTATCGCATCTAACGGACACGGTCATCACTCCCTTTGAAGCAATTAAGCCGCCTTTAGGCTTAGTTGCCACTGATTTAGCTTCAGATGTCAATCAACCGGATCTGGAAATTTTGCAAGCTCAGATTGATAACATGCAGAAAATCAGGGAAACAGAAAACTGGCAAGGAATTGATTCAGATATTTCTGCGACGGTATTTGGTGGTCCCGCCATTCCACACCCGTCTCCTGATTCGGCTCAGTTTGGTTATGGCGGTGCAATAGGCTTTAATTTTAGAATGCCGCTTGAAATTGTTAGTTTCAGAAGAAATGAGAAATCTCGTGTCAACAGTATGCTGACCAGTTTTCAAGCCGATTACACTCGTCGTGATCAGGAATTAGATCTTGAATTTCATTCCACACTTGATCGCTACCGGCAGCTTACACAACAAATAAAATTTCAACGTGCACGCCTTGATGCTGCACGTGAATCAGTACGTGAACGGTATTTGCGATTACAAGTGCTTGATGAAGATGTTATCGAAAAATATATCCAAGCAATCAATACTTATTATCGGACAGCTATTGAGTATCTGGAAGCAGAAACGGAGGAATGGAAATTACATATTCGTCTACGACAATTTGTTTCTGCTACAAATGATACTGGCGCGTTTGTACACTCTGGCATTGGACTAGAAGAACTCATCGCACCATTGCAACAAGCCAGGCAATTTCTCGCAAAACGATCCATGACTAAAATTGAGCCAATCGTAATGCCAGTTTCAAGTGAGCAATCGATATCTGATCAAATTCATATCGACACAACTTCTGACGGTTTTGCTGTTTATGTTTGGGACTATGATAAATTAATGACGCATCCTAACTTTTGGGAACAAAGCCAAGCTATGCGCATCAATCGCATACTGCTTTCTCTCGATGCTCAGCAAATTATATCGGTTGCTTCTGATCCGCAAGCATTAAATAAATTTATCGATAGTGCCCATCGTCATGGGATTAAAATTGAATTGCTTTTGGGCGACCCAAACTGGATTTTGCCAAAAGAACGTATGGGATTGCTGCAAATAATAAAAAAATTGGAGCCTATTAATTTTGACGGACTTCATCTAGACATTGAGCCGGACCAGCTTGAATCGGATTTGGTAGGTAAGAGTCGATTAGAAGAGTTGATTGAGACCGTTCACATGGCCAAGATAGTTTCTCCTTGGTCTGTTGGTATTAGTATCCACCCTCGTTATTTGACCAGCGATTCATCCTTTGATTTGTGCATTCCTTGTCAACTTAAACGCATCGGAATCGATGAGGTTGCGGTAATGTACTACAGCTTGAATATAAACAATATTGTTGCAGCGTTTAAATCTGCGATGAAGAATCACCCTGATTTGGTGTTCAGTCTCGCGCAGAGTCTAGAGCGTGAATTGGGACCAGAAAATAGTTATGTACACAAACCACGGCAGTTTTTTGAGAAGGCAATGATGCAACTTCAGGATCAACTGAAAGTGCCAAATTTTGGTGGGCTTATTATTCAATCTTGGCAAGACTGGGAAGCTTATAATTATGAAAATCCGCTTTAATCAACCAGAGAAAAGAATACCTGAAGTCGATCGAGGTATGCGCGTTCAGTATGGCGAAGCGAAACGACCTGGTAAGCCTTGGCGTTGGTATTTGATTTTAGTTGTTGCTAGTCTCCCACTATTATATCTGGTGGGATTAATTGTAAAAGAAATGATCCTTATTGAGGCCAGTGGGCGTATAAATGTGCCGCTTGTGACCGTGCGGTCTGCTAGCGAGGGTTATGTTGAGCAGATATTTGTTGAACCGTTGCAACCAGTAACCAAAGGTGAGGAACTGGCTTTGCTGACGAATGATTTGTTGGAGAATAATTATAACCGCATACGGAATGAACTTGAGTTTCTGGATAGAGAAAGAGATAAGCTACAATTTCAAGTAAACAATGTTGCATCAAATTCAATGCAGTTATTGAATTTTGCACGGGAACAGCGAGATTTTTACCTGGGGCGGTTACGTGGTTATGAGTCATTACTTAAACAGAACGCCGCAACTCAGGCTGAAATTGCAACGGCCCGTAGTCAATACTTCAGCGCCCTTAGTAACTTTGCTTCGATTGAGCGTACGCAACATCTAAGTAAAAATTTGACGCCGGAAATACGCCAGATTTCGACTCGGATTAGTCAACTAATGCTTGAACTCAGTACGATTGAAGATCAGAGAGCGCAATTATTGCTCACAGCACCCGATAAAGGATTAGTTACAGAATTATTCATTCAATCTGGCGAATATCTGGACCAAGGACAACGTTTACTTGACATTATGTTTCCTGAGGAAGCGTATATTAATGCATTTATTCCACCTAAATATCATGATTATGCCGTAGTCAATCAAATTGTGACGGTGAAATTCCCTAATGGCGAAACTGCCGAGGCGCGGATTGCATCTGTTCCAGGTGTGACACAAAAAGCGACTGGAGAAGATCTTGGTCCTTTGGAAACAGCTCAATCAGCGATACTGGCGAGAATTGAGCTGATCGACACGGCTCAAACACGCTTAATTAATGGAATGCCAGTTGATATACGCTTTCATTATTTTTCTGATTAATGGGATTCTAGTTTAACCGGATATTGCGCCTATAATTGAGGAATGTATTTAAGCGCTATACCCAATCTTTTCCAATCAGGAAATCGGTATAAAGTTTATTTTCTGCACTGCCTGCTTCAGGTTTCCAGTCATAACGCCACTTAACAATAGGCGGTAGTGACATCAGGATAGATTCTGTGCGTCCACCAGTTTGTAAGCCGAATAGTGTGCCGCGATCCCAGACCAAATTGAATTCGACATAACGACCTCGCCGATAGGCTTGAAAATCGCGTTCGCGCTCACCATAAGGGGTGTCCTTGCGTTTTTCAAGAATGGGCCGGTAGGCGGTTAGAAAATTCTCGCCAACATTTTTAGTGAGATTAAAGCAGGTGTCAAAATCTGGTTTATTCCAGTCATCAAAAAACACACCGCCAATTCCACGTGGCTCCTTACGATGTTTTAAATAAAAATAATCATCACACCATTTTTTCAAGTGGGGATAGCAATCAGCTCCAAAGGGTTGTAGTGCATTTTTACAGGTTTGATGAAAATGAATTGCGTCTTCTTCATAGCCATAATAAGGGGTTAGATCCATGCCGCCGCCAAACCACCATACTGGATCGGCGCCTTCTTTGCGCGCTTCAAAAAAACGAACGTTCATGTGGACGGTTGGGGCGTATGGATTACGTGGATGTAACACCAATGAAACCCCCATAGCTTCAAATGACCGTCCGGCAAGTTCTGGACGTGCGGCAGTTGCCGAAGCAGGTAAACCACTACCATGAACATGAGAAAAATTAACGCCACCCCGTTCTAATACATTGCCTTCTTCAATGACGCTACTCATGCCACCACCACCACCTGGGCGATCCCATTGGTCTCGTTTAAAAGTTTTGCCATCGACTTCTTCAAGTCCTTTAACAATACTGTCTTGCAAATTAATAAGAAATTCTTTAACTGGTGGTGTATTCATGCAAACTCCCGATTTTAATTCAATATGGTTTTGTGATTAATTAGCCTGGAAATTCCAGTAAGTTAAAATATAACGCGCTGGTACAATATTCAGGTTAGGTGTCATGTTGTCAGCGTGGCATTTTACCTGTAGGTGTAACATGATAAAAGGATTTCATGATTGATATTGCTCAATCAGTACGTAATAATCTATCTACGTGGAGGGTAATACCAGTACAAAATAACTTCGCGCATATGATAGACTCAAGGGAATTTGTTTTAAGAGAAAATAGAATGTCTGGTAATACCTTTGGTAAGCTTTTTAGTGTTACGTCATTTGGAGAATCACATGGGCCGGGGATTGGATGCATTGTTGATGGATGCCCGCCTGGACTGGAAATAGCAGTTGAGGACATTCAACAGGAGTTGGATCGACGTAAACCTGGCACATCCCGTCATGTTACGCAGCGGCGGGAATCGGATACAGTAGAAATTTTGTCGGGTGTGTTTGAAGGAAAAACAACCGGTACGCCGATTGCTTTGTTGATTCGAAATGAAGATCAACGTAGTAAAGATTACGGTAAGATCATGGACTCTTTTCGTCCTGGTCATGCTGATTATACGTATTGGCAGAAATACGGTATTCGTGATTATCGAGGGGGCGGCAGGGCCTCTGCGCGTGAGACAGCGGTACGTGTTGCTGCTGGTGCGATTGCAAAGAAATGGTTGCATGAGCGGTTTGGCATTATCGTGCGTGCTTATATGTCAAAACTGGGGCCAATTGAGATACCGTTTAAGCAATGGAACGATGTCGGTCAGAATCCCTTTTTTGTCGCGGACAGCGGCTATGTCGCGCAGTTGGAAACGTTTATGGATCAGTTACGTAAGTCTGGCGATTCTGTTGGCGCACAAATTAGTGTGGTGGCTGAAGGTGTCCCAGTTGGGTGGGGTGAGCCGGTTTATGATCGTCTGGATGCTGAAATTGCCTATGCTATGATGAATATCAATGCTGTGAAAGGGGTCGAGATTGGTGCGGGTTTTGCTAGCATTGCTCAGAAAGGAACCGAGCATTCTGATGAAATAACACCAGAGGGGTTTCTCAGTAACAATGCCGGAGGTATTTTAGGTGGTATATCAACCGGTCAAGCGATTACTGCCAATGTGGCGATTAAACCGACGTCTAGTATACGTCTTGCTCGTCGTTCAGTAGATAAGAATGGTAGTCCAGTGATGGTCGAAACACATGGTAGGCATGATCCTTGTGTGGGAATTAGAGCGACGCCAATTGTTGAATCGATGTTGGCGTTGGTTCTAATCGATCATGCGTTACGGCACCGTGCACAAAATGCTGATGTAGATTGTAAAACACCAAAAATTCCAGCAATTTCACCGGATTGTGGGGTGAAAGTGCCAGGACAGACAAATAATCTGGATTTGCTTGAAGACCCGGAGCCTGAGGAAGATTGATTCTTACTTTCTATGTGCATACTAACGATAAAGATTTAATTTTCTGTTTAAATATATTCCAACTGTTTAATTTTACGTAACTGGTGAAAACTTTGATCAGGGCAAGATATAATATCCAATTTTTGTTCACTTCCATGAAGTATCTACTGCCGTTGTTATTTTGTTTGACTGTTATGCCAGCCTCTGCAGAGCAATCGTCAATTTCTATTGCAGCAAAGTCTTTCTTACTGACTGATTTTCATACCGGCCAAGTACTTGCCAGTCAGAATGCGCATGAGCGGGTTGAGCCAGCATCTTTAACCAAATTGATGACAGCTTATGTTGTGTTTACTGCACTTAAGCAAGAGCGAATCACTTTAAACCAAGTTGTTCCTGTTTCAGAACAGGCTTGGCGTATGATTGGTTCACGCATGTTCATTGAACCGAACAAGCCAGTAACCATTGACGAACTTATCCGCGGCATGATTGTTCAATCCGGTAATGATGCTTGTATCGCATTAGCTGAGGTCATTGCTGGCTCAGAGGAAATTTTTGCGAACATGATGAACAAGGAAGCTGCGCGATTGGGGATGAAAAACACGCATTTCACAAACACCACTGGTCTTCCCGACCCGAATCACTATAGTACGGCGTATGATCTGACCGTGCTGGCAACAGCAATTATTACAGACTTTCCCGAATTCTATCCGTTGTATTCAATCAAAGAATTTGCTTACAATGATATTACGCAATCCAATCGCAACCGATTGTTGTGGCTGGATCCACATGTTGATGGAATGAAGACAGGTTGGACAAAAGCTGCTGGTTATTGTTTGGTGACATCGGCCATGCGTGATAAAAGAAGACTAGTCTCTGTTGTGATGGGTGCCGAATCAGCGAAGATACGAAGTATGGAAAGCCAGCGCTTGTTAAATTACGGTTTCCAATTCTACGATACCTTACACTTATACAAAGAGAATGAAATATTAACGGATATCCAGCTGTGGAAAGGTGCGGAGAATACCCTTAAAGCAGGTTTTAACCGTGATGTTTATTTCACACTTCCCAAAGGTCAAGCGGATCAACTGAAAGCAACCATGGAATATAAACAGCCACTGATCGCGCCGATTACTATGGGGCAGGAAGTTGGTGCAGTCAAGTTCACATTAAATGGTCGTACAATAGAAACTTACCCGCTTGTTGCTTTAGAAGACGTCCCTGCTGCGAATATTTTTGGCAGAGCTTGGGATGACTTAAAGTTGTGGTTTAATTAACGATACATACCTTGCTCTGATTTTTTCGAATTTTTCTAAAGGTTACGCATGATATATCTTAATGGCAAATTTATGCCTATTGAGGAGGCGTGTATTCCTGTATTGGATCGTGGTTTCATATTCGGCGATGGTGTTTATGAAGTGATTCCGGTTTATTCTCGTAAGCCTTTTCGTTTAACAAAACACCTGCGACGCCTGCAACATAGTTTGGAAGGTATACGCCTAACCAATCCGCATAGTAATGCGGAATGGCAGCATTTGTTAGAGCAGGTCATTGTTCAGAATGATGAGAATGATCAATCGCTATACTTGCATATTACCCGAGGTGTTGCTAAACGTGATCACGCTTTTCCATCTGTGCCGCCAACAGTTATGATTTTGAGTAATCCGTTATCATCGCCATCGGTTTCATTGCTGGCAAGTGGTGTTCCTGCAGTGACAGCCATTGATAATCGCTGGATACGCTGTGATATTAAATCAATATCGTTATTGCCCAATGTCTTATTACGTCAACTGGCGGTAGATGCTAATGCGGCAGAAACGATTCTGATTAGAGATGGCTATTTAACTGAAGGATCGGCCAGTAGTATTTTTGTGGTAAAAGACCAAGTATTATTGGCACCGCCACAAAGCCACTTAATTTTACCTGGCGTGACCTATGAGGTGGTGCTTGAGTTGGCAGCAGCGCATAATATTGCGCATGAAGTTCGTGAGGTTACTGAGGAAGAGTTGCGCTCTGCTGAAGAGGTTTTGTTAACTTCCTCAACCAAAGAAATTATGGCTGTTACACGCTTAGATGACCAATTGGTTGGGAATGGAAAGCCTGGACGGTTTTTTGCCAAGTTACATCAACATTACCAGCACTATAAGGAAACGTATATGCGTGCTGGGTCAGTTGATAAGTAGAATAGAGATATGACTGAGGAAGATTCTTTAATTGAGTATCCTTGTGATTTCCCAGTTAAAATTATGGGAAAGGCGACAGCAGATTTTACTGAAATCACTTTGGCCATCGTCAAACAGCATGCGCCGGATTTTGATCACCAAACCATGGAAGTCAGAGCCAGTAAAAATGGTGGTTATTTAAGCCTGACTTGTACAATTAGAGCAACATCACGACCACAGCTTGATGCCCTCTATCAAGCATTAAGTGACCATCCAGCTATCGTAGTTGTACTATAACTGCATTACGCGATCTAAGCAGATAATGAGGCAAGTAGCATTCACCATCAAACAGTTCGGTTTAATTGATTATCAAACGACTTGGCAGGCGATGAAGCTGTTTACTGAGAGTCGTACTGAGCAGACAAAAGATGAAATCTGGTTATTGCAGCATCCGGCGGTTTATACACAGGGCATTGCCGGGAAACCAGAGCATTTGCTCTACAATACGGATATTCCCGTGATTAAAACTGATCGTGGTGGGCAGATTACTTACCATGCGCCCGGACAATTAATTGTCTATCTGTTGTTGGACATCCGTCGTTTGAGGCTTGGGGTGCGGGAATTGGTCAGAAGAATGGAGTATGCCGTGATAGACTTGCTTAATGATTATTGTATTGAAGCCAGTGGGCGGGTTGAAGCGCCCGGTGTTTATGTCGGTGATGCAAAGATTGCTTCACTTGGGTTGAAAATAAAGAGAAATTTTTGTTATCACGGGATTGCATTAAATGTTGATATGGATTTAGAACCGTTTAATGCCATTAATCCTTGTGGTTATGCCGGATTGCAAGTAACGCAAATAAAGGATCTGGGAATCACGGATGGACTGGATCAATTAAACCCGCAATTAGTGAAAAAATTGCAGGAAAGACTTATCAAAGGACACGAATCAAATTATTATGAGTACTGAAATACGCCAAAAAGGCGCAGAAAAAACAGCACGTAATCCGGTAAAAATTACCCCGCAATCTCCCAGTGAATTACTACGAAAGCCCTCCTGGATTAGAGTGCGTTCTTCCAGTAGTCAGGCATTTTATGAAGTCAAGAAAATGCTGCGCGAGCATAAATTACACACGGTTTGTGAAGAAGCGTCGTGCCCTAATATTGGTGAGTGCTTTGGAAAAGGTACCGCGACCTTTATGATTTTGGGGGACCTATGTACACGACGTTGTCCTTTTTGTGATGTGGCACATGGCAGGCCTAAGCCACCGGATACAGAAGAACCAAGACATTTGGCGCAATCCATTGCTGCCATGAGGCTGAAATATGTCGTCATTACCAGTGTGGACCGGGATGATCTTCGTGATGGCGGTGCACAACATTTTGCTGATTGCATCTACGAGATTCGCCAGCATTCGCCGCACACAAAAATTGAGGTTTTGGTGCCGGATTTTAGAGGAAGGTTGGAAGTTGCGTTGGAGAAACTGGGTAGTTGCCCACCTGATGTGATGAATCATAACCTGGAAACCGTTCCTAGACTTTACAAACAGTGCCGCCCCGGTGCGGATTATGCGCATTCATTAAAATTATTAAAAGATTTTAAAGCGGACTTTCCACAAGTGCCGACTAAATCCGGTCTAATGCTGGGTTTGGGAGAAACCGATGAAGAGATTCTTGAGGTGTTGCGTGATTTGCGCGAACATCAGGTTGAGATGCTGACGATTGGGCAATATCTGCAGCCTAGTACAGGCCATCTTCCTGTCATGCGCTATGTGACGCCGGAAGCATTTAAAGTCTTTGAAAGAGCGGCGCTGGAAATGGGCTTTAGTCATGCCGCATGTGGTCCCATGGTTCGTTCCAGCTATCATGCAGATTTGCAGGCGCAAGAAGCTGGTTTAACCTAAAATCCTTGTTGTTGGCTGTATTTGGCGATCGCATTCATTGTTTTTTCGCGCAGTGAGGCGTGACGAATTATTGCAACGTAGCAAAAGAGGGGGCGGCATTGTCGATAATAAATCGACAATCGCTGAGAATTTTGTTTTATTAAGCTTGAGCTCAGGTTTGAAGTGTTTGAATAGACGCCGAAAATTACTTAAGATCGACAAGCAGTCTTATAGACTCTCTTTGCAACATGACCTCGCCTTACCTCCATTTGTCGGGAAGGTTAATCGTCAGAATAACGGTTTTAATCCCCACATTTTCTAATACTAACTTAAATATTGTACTGATCAGTTAGATTGTGGCCTATAATCATAGTACTTATCGTTTCTTGGTAAATTGACTGTAGGTACAGCTGTTACTCAAGGCTTTACTTGCTGGTTTTAAACTTGTGTTGTTTTAAATTGAACGCACATGTGCCTGTCAGCGCAGAATACTGCGCCTTCGATCGCGAGCACGCTCAATTCAAAACAGTTGGGCGTAATAATGCCAGCAACTGATGCAATTTCAGGTTAGTAAAAAATTGCTCCTGACTTGACCAATCTTGCCAGTAATGCAAATCAAATGATAGATGACAAAGTAAACGCCATTGTTCGCAGTCTCTCGGAAGGTCGAAATAAAAACTTCTTTCCGACCATTGTAAAAGCAATGTGCCGTGCAATTGATGCAAAGTATGTATTTATCGCGCAAGTCGATGACACAAATACAGCCCATACAATTGCCATATCTGCAAATGGGGAACTCGCCGAAAATTTTAGTTATTCTCTGGAATACACCCCTTGTGCAGAAGTGAGTCAGAATAAGACTTGCATCTACAATAACACGGTCCAATCAGCTTACCCCAATGATCAGTTATTGATTGATATGGGCATCCATGGCTATATTGGTATTCCCCTATTTGATAGCATGCAAGAAAATATCGGTATTGTGGTGGCGTTATATGAGGATGTTATTGAAGATGTGAGGATGGTGGAATCAATCTTCATGTTATTTTCCGGTTTAATGGGTGGTGAGCTTGAGCGACGTAGTTATGTTGATCAACTGATGCTGTCCTCGAAGGTGATCAATGGGATCGGTGAAGGTGTCTTAATTTGCGATATCAAACGCCAAATCATTTCAGTAAACCCATCTTTTGAAAAAATTACTGGTTATCGTGAAGATGAAGTTTTAGGGAAAAAGCCTAATTTGCTTAGTTCGGGCAAACATTGTCCAGAATTCTATCAGGCTTTGTGGAAAAGTATTGAAGAGAACGGTTGGTGGAGTGGTGAAATTTGGAATCGCAGAAAAAATGGTGAAACTTACCCAGAGTGGTTGACTATTGACACACTCCAAAACGAACATGGGGAGCTTACTCACTATGTTGGCTTTTTTTTCGATATTACTCGAAGAAAAGCGGCTGAAGAGAAAATTCACTTTCAAGCCAACTTTGACAGCTTAACGCACTTAGCAAATCGTGATAAGTTTTTCGACTTCTGTTGTCAGAGTATTCATCAAGCTACTCGAAACAAGAGTGGGTTTGCAGTTTTCTTTATAGATTTAGATATTTTCAAAGCCATCAATGACGGCTTCGGTCATAAAACTGGTGATCAGCTTTTGATTGAAGTTGCACAACGAATAAAACATACGCTACGAGAAAATGATTTGGCGGCACGGCATAGTGGAGATGAGTTTACTTTATTGATTAGCGAAATTCACAGACAACAAGACGCCATTATAGTCGCCGAAAAATTAAAGAACTTACTGCAAGAACCTATATTTGTTGATGAGCAACAAATCAATATCACAGCCAGCTTTGGCATCGCTATTTATCCAAATGACGGTAAGGATGCAGATACATTACTGAATCATGCCGACCAAGCCATGTATCAAGCCAAAGCTCAGGGGCGAAATCGTTATATGTTTTTTACTAGAGAGTTAGAGAGAAACGCTAAACGACGCATTGAAATTAAGCAGAACCTACAAACAGCCTTAAACCAAAACCAGCTTTCTTTGGCCTTCCAACCGATTGTCAATTTGCGTTCAAAACGAATCGACAAGATTGAAGCACTGGTTCGTTGGCAGCGGGGTAACGAGTTTGTCCCGCCTTTGGAATTTATCCAAATAGCTGAAGATTTTGCGCTGATTGATGAAGTTGGAAATTTCGTACTGCACGAATCATGTAGGCAACTTAGGCAGTTGCATGAATCCGGTTATCATGACTTAATAGTTTGTATTAATCGTTCAATCAAAGAGTTTCCATTACGTACAGATGCTACCCCTAATTGGCTCGATGTTATTGCAAGCTATGGTCTTCTACCATCAAGCATTTGCTTTGAAATTACTGAAAGTATTCTTGCACAGGACAACGACGCTCAACTGAGTTATTTACATACGCTAAAAAGTTCAGGTTGTAAGATTGCGATAGATGATTTTGGTACAGGCTATTCATCGCTAAGTTATATACAACGTTTCCCAATTGATGTGTTAAAGGTTGATCAATCATTTATTAAAAATGACAGTAATAAGAATTTAGTGGCTGCAATTATAGCCATGGGGAAGTCGCTGAATCTAGACATCGTTGTTGAAGGGGTAGAACAAAAAGAGCAAGTGCAGTATCTTGAGAATTTAGATTGTGAATTTGTTCAGGGTTACTATTTTTCACGTCCGCTAAATGAGGAGAATTTGCTAAAATTTCTTGAAAAAAACAAAGGTAAAAGGGATGCAGTTTTAACCTAGTATCCATATTTGCTAGTATCTGCAAAGCGAATTGCGTGTTTACCCCGTTTCGTCACAATACTGTGGTAATTATTCAGTATATTTCGGTAACTGTTCTGATTGCCCCTAGAATTCATCAGTTCAAGGCGCAAAATGTGAGTTTACACGTGTAAATGATCATTTTGTAACACAGAAATGATGGATTCTAGGGGTAAGCTGAATAGTTA
>JAJFJJ010000038.1 GCA_021774195.1 Nitrosomonas sp.
TTATATGCTGCGTCAATATTTTTTGTTCTCGCCTTGTCTTGTTTAGAAATCCGAATTTTTAGAGGCACCCTCAATTTAAATGCCTGAACCACTAGAAATTCTTAAAGCGGTTTTTGGTTACCCCGTGTTCCGTGGGCAACAAGCTGAAATCATTAAACATCTTTCCAGTGGGGGCGATTGTTTGGTGTTGATGCCAACGGGGGGCGGTAAATCGCTTTGTTATCAAATCCCTGCATTATTAAGAAACGGTGTGGCGATTATCGTGTCTCCTTTGATTGCGTTAATGCAAAATCAAGTGGTGGCATTGCATGAGCTGGGTGTGCGTGCGGCATTTTTAAACTCATCTTTGTCACAGCAAGAAGCCTATTTGGTCGAGCAAGAATTATTAGCCGATAAATTGGATCTGCTCTATGTGGCACCGGAGAGACTACTCACTTCTCGCTTTTTATATTTGCTCAAAAAAACGACTGTTGCATTGTTTGCTATAGATGAGGTGCATTGTGTTTCACAATGGGGGCATGATTTTCGTCCTGAATATAGTCAACTTTCCATTTTGCATGAGCAATTTCCACAAGTACCTAGAATTGCATTAACGGCGACTGCTGATACCGTCACGCGTGCAGAGATTATTGAACGCTTGGGATTAAAGAAAGCGAAAGTGTTTGTTTCTAGTTTTGATCGACCAAATATTCGTTATCAAATTGTCGACAAAACCAATAGTAAGTCTCAATTGTTAACTTTTATCCAAGCGGAACATCGGGGAAAGGCAGGTATTGTCTATTGTTTATCACGTAAAAAAGTGGACGAAACAGCTGCTTGGCTGGCAGAAAAAGGGGTTTCTGCAATTGCCTATCATGCTGGCATGGATGCACAACAACGCAGTATGAATCAGCAACGGTTTCTACGTGAAGATGGCATTGTGATGGTGGCAACGATTGCATTTGGGATGGGTATTGATAAACCGGATGTGCGTTTTGTGGCGCATTTGGATCTGCCTAAGAGTATCGAGGGATACTATCAAGAAACGGGACGGGCAGGTCGGGATGGTCAAACGGCGAATGCGTGGATGACTTATGGTCTAGGTGATGTGATTCAGCTGCGGCGAATGATTAACGAGTCTAGCGCGCATGAGCAGTTTAAACGAGTGGCGACAACGAAATTGGAAGCTATGTTGGCATTATGCGAGACAACAACCTGTCGACGGATCCGGATGCTCAATTATTTTGGTGAGATGACTACAGAAACAGCCTGTGGGAATTGTGATATTTGCCTGGATCCACCACAAGTCTGGGATGCAACAGAAGCAGTGCAGAAAGCATTATCGTGTGCTTATCGAACGGGCCAACAATTTGGTGCAGGGCATTTGATTGATGTGCTACGGGGTAACCAGACTGAGCGAGTTAAAGAATGGTGTCATGATCGGGTGAGTACATTTGGGATTGGGCAGGATTTTCCGGTTAAAACTTGGCGTGCCGTATTTAGACAGATTGTGGCGCTAGGATTGCTAACAACGGACAGTGGTGGCTTTGGTTCGTTATGTCTTACTCAAGCGAGTCGACCGGTGTTGAAGGGGCAGCAGAAGATTTATTTGCGACAACAGATTAAACAAAAAAAAACTGTCAATAACCGGAGTAATGATGAGTTAATCACATTTACTTCTGAAGAATGTAAATTATGGGAACGCCTGCGGGATTGGCGTGCTAAGACAGCAAAAGAGCACGGTGTTCCGGCGTATGTGATTTTTCATGATGCGACTTTAAGAGAATTGGTGCGTTCGTGTCCGCAGACAGAGGAGGATCTTCGTCAAATTGCTGGTGTGGGTGTGCGAAAGCTTGAAAGATATGGTGATCATTTGATGCAGATTCTGCGTGTGTGATAGATAGAGCGTGTTGTGTGGTTAAAAACACAACAAATTTGTTGTGAAAAAACAACAAAATCATGTTTAATACTGAAAAAGCGGATGTTTTTCTTGCGGTAAATAGCGGGGTTGGGCACAATCCGACCATGCCTTCAGTGAAATGGAGGTCCAAATAACGGGGTGCATTACACCGGAATGTAGTAAGTTAGGTTAATTGACGACCCCAGTCGTTTTAACATTAAAGGAGAACTTCCATATGAAGAAGAAACTAATTTCACTAGCAGTAGCCGGTGCACTTGCAACGCCAATGGCTGCATCAGCACAGGGAACTAACGTGACCATTTTTGGTAGTGTTCAAGCTGAATACAGTACCGTTAATATTGAAGGGCAAGGTAGCGAAGCACATATTGGAGACGACACCGGTCGTTCAAAATGGGGTTTGCACGTTGTTGAAAACCTCGGTGGCGGTTTAAAAGCTAAGGCTCATGTTGAGTATGGCTTTAATACCGGTAATGGAAATTTAGGTATTGCTCGTGAACGTTGGGTTGCATTAGCTAATGATGCTTGGGGTGAAGTGAAATTTGGTCGCGTTCAGTCTCCATTTAAAGATTTTGCCGGCGGTATGACCATTGACCCATTTGCTTATACAACATTACAAGCCAGTGGTAGTGGCGGCACCATGAACGCATCAGCCAATGGATTAGGTGCAGGTGCAAATGGCTTTGTTAATAGCGCAATGCGTTATGATTCACCAACCGTTGAAGGTTTCAGTTTTTCTGGTTTGTTGATGCCAGGTGATTCAAGTAAGTTTGATCCTACTGGGTTTGCAGGAACCCCTGCTAATAGCGGTGGTGAAGACGGCGAATGGGATTTCCAATTGGCTGGTAAGTACGAAACCGACATCCAAGGCCATAATGTGGGTGTATTTGGTGGCTATTCCAGAGATAATGTGAGTACTCTTCAAAGAACAGCGTTTGGTGTGACTGATGATGAAGAAGTTTGGCGTGGTGGTGCTTCATGGGGTTACCAAAACTTCCGTATCAGTGGTCAGTATGAGAACATTAGAAATGCTGTCGGTGCTGCAACCTGTACGACATCTGGTTCATTAGGTGTTGTTGGTCCGGATCCACGTGCACAGTGTAACTCAGCTATGAACATTAACGGTGATGGCGACATCTGGTTTGTCGGTGGTGAATACATTTATGGTAATACCAGTTTAATCGCACAAGGTGGTATGACAAATGCTGATGCTACTTCAGCAGCAGCGAGCCGTGATGTAAGCAGCTTTACTGTTGGCGCAATTCATCGCTTGAGCAAGCGTTCTAGTCTATTTGGCGGTTATCAGCGTGTAATGATCGATAATAGAAACGATCCAACACGTGTTGATAATGATAGCAACAGATACACTGTTGGTATGCGCCACGACTTCTAATTGAGTCGTTAAGATAAAAAAGGCACCTTTCGGTGCCTTTTTTTTGTCCGCAGATTGACCTTGATTCTTCTGTCACGTAGAGTCCAAGTTTAATTTGTTGTTTCAACCTAGAACCCTCAGTTGGATGGTGCTTAGCGTTCATTGTTCTTTCTTTTTAGCAAGGTGAAATGGGGGGTGAACGGTAATTGCACGAATTGCAAGGGAGGAAAAGAGGAAGAGCAGAGTGCTATAAACATCATAGCGCGTCATCCTTAAGGTGAATGGCATGCAAGATGCTAGTTTTATTTCAGTAGATTGGCTATCATTGCAGCGACCAATTGAGGGTTTTAGGTTCAATGGATGCGGGCAACTTGGTCCATGGATAAATTGACCAATACTTTTCTGGCATTCAATTAATTAAAGTTTAACGGAGAACCTGTAGCGATGAGTATAAAAGATTGGACAGATGAAGAACTAAAGTCAACGCGTGATAGTTTAGAAGAGTGGAGGAAACGTTATCACACAGCAAGATCTGGTTCTAAGTTATGGTTGTTTACCGCCATATTAGGTGCTTTTGCTGTCTCGACCGGTGTGGCTTTTATTTTTATTGACGGTGTAACAGTATTGAGTGTGTTGCTGGTTATTATGGGGTCATTTACTTGTTATTCTTGGTATAAAAGTGAGAGGCAAAAGAATGATAATGCGACATTCCTAGCGGATATTGAACGAGAACTTAAACGTCGTAAAAAGAAAGCGGCAAAAGCTAAATCGAAAGGCGATGCTGCTGGGAAATCAGAGAAAAAAGTGGGTGATGAAACGGCGGAAACTGCTAGTGAAGAAAAGCCGAAGAGACAGAAAAAGTCTAAGAAAAATGCTGATAAGAAAGCAGAAGATTAAATTGAGATTTGGAAGTTAGTGGACCATAAAGTTACTAAATTATTGGGTGGTTGGATAACGAAATTAACGAAATTTTTTACGAAAAAAGAAGAGCCGTCTGAAGTAATGTCAGAAAATGTAGAGGCCTCTGAATCTGATCTAAGTACGGGGGATCGTCGATTATTTGATGTCTTCTGTCAATTTGTCTGGATACAAGGTGAGCCATTGCCGCTAATATTTGACGTGAATAGCGAAGTTTATACGCGGCATGGTATTAACCCAATCACAATGAAACAGCTTGCTGCGGCTGGATTAATTACCATTGAAGCAAATGGTTTTGTGAAGAAGAAACTTGGTAAACATACGCGCTTATTTTATTGCGGTAAACCAACCAAAATTGGGTTCCCTGATGATGAAAATAATGAGTTGGATTTGGGATGTGTGCTCTTGACGGAGCGTGGTAAGGCGATGGTTAACGTTGATCAGATTGCTTGGAATCAGGAGTTTTATGACTATGTGATTAATCGTTGGTTCCAACAGGGTTTTCTTCTGTCATCAATTCAGGTTGATCAGATGGGCATAAAAAAATCATCAACTAAGTGATGAGTATTGCCCGATAGTCATTCACATTGGTATAGGTTGGGCCGGTGATGACTAGATCATTTAATTGTTGGAAAAAATTGTAGGCATTATTCTTATTGAGAAATAATGCGGCATTCAAATTAAGTGTTTTTCCCCGATTTAAAGAATCAGGTGTGATAATTGCACCGGCATTATTTTCCGAGCCATCAATACCATCCGTATCACAAGCGATGGCATAAACATTTTTTAGCCCGTCGAGTTCAATCAGTAAGGACAATAAGAATTCCGAATTTCGTCCCCCTTGCCCGTCGCCTTTAATAGTGACCGTTGTTTCTCCGCCTGAAATTAATGCAATGGGCGGTTTTAACTGTTGTGGATAATGGATTATCTCCTTGACCAATGCTGCGTAAGTTTTTGCGACCTCACGTGCTTCTCCGGTCACTGTGTCTCCAAGAATCAAAGTGGCAATATTATTTTGTTGGAAAAAAGACTGTGCAGCAGTCAGTGATTGATGAGCGCTGGCGATGATTATGTTTTCAACTTGGTTAAATCTTTGATCGTTAGGTTTAGGCGTCTCATCCAATTGTTGTCGACTTCCAGCAAGTATCATGTCATAAATGGCCGGTGAGGGATTGATCGAATACTTTTTAAATACCATTAACGCTTCGGCATAAGTGGTTGTGTCAGGGGTGCATGGTCCAGAAGCGATGTGAGTCGGGTCATCGCCGGTAACATCGGAAATGATGAGGGCCTTAACCAGAGCGTGACATGCCATTGCTAATCTGCCGCCCTGAATAGTAGACAGATGTTTGCGGACGGTATTGATCTCCTGAATGGTTGCGCCGCAAGATAATAATTGCTGCGTTAGTGTTTTGAGGTCTTGTAACGTTATTCCTTCAACAGGTGAAGATAACAGGCTAGACCCACCGCCGCTAAATAGACAAAGCAGTAAATCCTCCGGTTTAAGCGTTTTGACTAATTCCAGAATTTGGTTTGATGCATGAACACTATTTTCATCTGGAAGAGGATGGCCCGCTTCTATGACCGTGATTCTATTTGTGTCTAGACTGTGACCATATCTTGTGACGACCAATCCACTGAGCGGTGCATTTTCAGGCCAATTGTTTTCTACCGCGATTGCCATGGCTGCAGCGGCTTTTCCTGCACCAACGACTAGTGTGCGGCCTTTTGGTGGGGATGGGAGATGTGGCGGTACAATATGCTCGGAGGCGGCAGCTTTTACTGCGGCCTGGAAGCTGTTAATGAGGCAATCACGTGGTGTCATTTAACCAGTTCTTTAGGGCTTCTTTTAAGCATCGGTAGCAAATAATGTCCCGTAAAGCTGTTTGGGTTGACTGCAACAGTTTCCGGCGTACCTTCTGCCACAATACGCCCACCGCCTTCGCCACCTTCAGGGCCAAGATCAATAATCCAATCGGCCGTTTTGATCACATCAAGATTGTGTTCGATAACGACGACCGTGTTGCCGTGATCGCGTAACCTATGCAACACGGTTAATAATAAGTCAATATCTTGGAAATGCAAACCAGTGGTCGGTTCATCTAGAATATACAGGGTGCGTCCGGTGTCCCGTTTAGAAAGCTCCAATGACAGTTTTACACGTTGTGCTTCACCACCTGATAGCGTGGTAGCTGATTGTCCCAGTGTGATATAACCCAAACCAACATCTAACAGTGTTTTCAACTTGCGTGCAACAATTGGCACGGCGCTGAAAAATTCAAATGCATTTTCGACTGTCATCTGTAGAATTTCATTAATGTTTTTACCTTTATATTGGATTTCCAATGTTTCACGGTTATAGCGTTTGCCATGGCAGACATCGCAGGTGACATAGATATCGGGTAAAAAGTGCATTTCTACTTTGATGACGCCATCACCTTGACACGATTCGCAGCGCCCGCCTTTAACATTAAATGAGAAACGTCCCGGCGCATAGCCGCGTTCACGGGACTGCGGTACGCCGGCAAATAGCTCCCTGATGGGTGTGAATAATCCGGTATAAGTGGCAGGGTTTGAGCGTGGTGTGCGTCCAATGGGGCTTTGATCCATGTTGATGACTTTGTCAAAAAATGCCAAGCCGTCTATATTATCGTGTGGTGCCGGTTCGGCATTGCTGCCATAAAGGTGACGAGCGACTGCACGATGGAGTGTTTCATTGATGAGTGTGGATTTACCAGAACCGGATACACCGGTAATGCAGACCAACAGCCCAACTGGTAAGTTTAGCGTGATGTCTTTTAGATTGTTTCCGGTAGCACCTGAAATGGTCAATTTTCTTTCTTGATCGGGTTCTGTTCGGTTTTCAGGGATCTTGATGGATAATTCCCCAGAAAGAAATTTGCCGGTTAATGAGGCATTGTTTTCATGAATTTCTTGCGGGGTTCCCTCAGCTACGACCTGCCCGCCATGTTCACCGGCACCAGGGCCCATATCGACCACATAGTCGGCCAATTGAATGGCATCCTGGTCATGTTCGACCACAATCACGCTATTACCTAAATCACGAAGATTCTTGAGTGTGTCGAGTAGTCGCCCGTTGTCGCGCTGGTGCAGACCGATGGATGGCTCATCAAGTACATACATGACACCGGTTAATCCAGAGCCAATTTGACTGGCTAGTCGGATTCGTTGAGATTCTCCGCCGGATAAGGTATCGGCAGAGCGATCCAGCGATAAATAATCCAGACCGACATTATTAAGAAATTGTAGACGGCTTGAAATTTCTTTGATGATTCTTTCAGCAATGGATTGTTTATGTCCGGAAAGGGTTGTTTCATCAAAAAACAATTTGGCTTGTTTTAACGGTAATGCGCTGATTTCATAAATTGCTTTGTTGCCGACATGGACATGCCGAGCTGCTTGGCAAAGACGGGTACCTTGACAATCTGGGCAGGTTTGAGCATTGAGATATTTGGCCAATTCTTCGCGTACGGTTTGTGATTCTGTTTCTTTGTAGCGTCTTGTAAGATTTGGAATGATGCCTTCAAAGGCATGTGTTTGCTTACTTTTTCGGCCATCTTCTTTCAAGTAGGTGAATGAAATTTTTTCCTTGCCGGAACCATGTAAAAGGATCTCCTGAGTCGCTTGATCTAATTTTTCAAATGGTGTTTCCAGATCAAAATCGTAATGTTTTGATAAACTTGTCAATAATTGAAAATAGAACTGATTCCGGCGGTCCCAGTTTTTTACTGCGCCGGAGGCTAATGATAAATGAGGAAAGGCAACCACGCGAGCCGGATCAAAAAAGGTGACTTGTCCTAATCCGTCGCATTTATTACAAGCACCTAATGGGTTGTTGAATGAAAATAGCCTGGGTTCGAGTTCGGACAAGGAGTAGCTGCAAACGGGGCAGCTGAATTTGGCAGAAAAAAGATGTTCTTTTTCTGTATCCATCTCGACCGCTAAAGCACGTCCTTCAGAATGACGCAGAGCAACCTCAAATGATTCAGCTAAGCGTTGTTTTGCATCTGGAGAAACTTTTAGTCGGTCAATGACAACTTCTATGGTGTGTTTTTGTGTTCTTTGTAATTTAGGGTGGTCATCAATATCGTAAACTTTGCCGTCTATACGCAAACGAACAAAACCTTGGGCACGTAACTCATCAATTAAATCAGTTTGTTCACCTTTACGTTCAATGATCAATGGCGCAAGAATCATTAAGCGCGTGTCAGCAGGTAATTCCAGTACATGATCCACCATTTGTGAAACACTCTGCGCGGTTAAGGTGATGTGATGTTCCGGGCAATGTGGATCACCGACGCGTGCAAATAATAAACGTAAGTAATCATGAATTTCTGTGACGGTTCCCACCGTTGAGCGTGGGTTATGGGAAGTGGCTTTTTGCTCAATGGCAATTGCCGGTGATAATCCTTCAATTAGATCAACATCTGGTTTTTCCATCAGTTGCAGAAATTGACGTGCATAAGCAGAGAGTGACTCGACATAACGACGCTGCCCTTCCGCATAAAGTGTGTCAAATGCGAGCGACGATTTTCCTGATCCAGAAAGTCCTGTGATAACAATTAGTTGGTTTCTTGGTAAGTCAAGATTAATATTTTTTAGATTGTGCGTGCGTGCACCACGGATTTTTATAAATTTCATTGGCTATCTATGTACGAGTCAACCTGCTAATATACCCAACTTTTTAGAAATCTCACAACCTGATTCATGTCTGCCTCATCTTTATCAGAAAAAATGTCTCCAACAGAAATACGTGCAACCACCGGTTTGGCCGGAGTTTATGGTTTGCGTATGTTTGGATTATTTATAATTTTGCCGGTATTTGCCTTTTATGCAGAAGAGTTGCCTGGCGGCAATAACTATATGCTGGTTGGTATTGCGTTGGGTGCTTATGGCCTGACACAAGCCATTTTACAAATTCCCTTTGGTTGGTTGTCCGATCGTATCGGACGTAAACCGGTCATTTACCTGGGGTTGGTTTTATTCGCAATAGGTAGTTTTATTGCAGCAACTGCAGATGACATCTATTGGGTTATTTTGGGTCGAGTTGTGCAAGGAGCAGGCGCTATTTCAGCGGCAATTATGGCGCTTGCGGCTGATTTGACGCGCGAAGAACACCGCACGAAAGCAATGGCAACGATTGGTATGACGATTGGAACCGTTTTTGTCTTATCATTAGTTGTTGCGCCTACGCTTAATCAGTTGATTGGCGTGCCGGGAATTTTTGCTATGACTGGTGTATTGGCTATTTTGGCGATGTTGGTGGTGAAGAAATTCATTCCTGATCCACAAATTAGCCGTTTTCATTCGGATACCGAAGCATCTACAGCTAAATTTGGTAGTGTGATACGGAATACGCAATTATTACGCTTGGATTATGGTATTTTTGCGTTGCACGCGACATTAATGGCATTATGGTTGGTGGTGCCTATGACATTGCGTGATACTGGGTTGCCGGTCGATAGCCACTGGAAAATATATTTGCCGGTGTTATTCTGCTCTATGATATTGATTATTCCGGCCATTATTTATGCTGAAAAGAAAGCGAAAATGAAGTCGGTGTTTACTGCTGCTGTTGCTTTATTATTGCTTGGGCAAATAGCGTTGGCTGTCACTACTCATTCGCTATGGGGTACCGCCATTGCATTACTAATATTTTTTACCGCATTTAATTTATTGGAAGCAAGTCTACCGTCGCTAATTTCTAAAATTGCACCAGTTGGTGCTAAAGGGACGGCGATTGGAGTTTATAGTAGTACTCAATTTTTTGGTGCTTTTGTAGGTGCTGCGGTAGGTGGTTATTTATTTGAGTCTTATGGCAGTTATGCTTTGTATACATTTTGCGGTATTTTATTATTGATATGGGTCGTATTGGCCATGACCATGAAAGCGCCAGGTGCTGTGCGTTCAAAAATGTATCATGTGCGAGAAATGACTGTAGAGGAATCCAAAACACTGTCGCGTGAACTTGCCGTGTTGTCAGGCGTGGATGAAGCACTGGTTCTGGCGGAAGAAAGAGTAGCGTATTTAAAAGTGGATATGAAAGGTTTCGATGAAGAAGGGGTTAATAAATTGCTAGGGGAGGAAACGTAAATGGCTTCAGTCAATAAAGTTATACTCATTGGTAACTTGGGTAAAGACCCGGATACACGATATATGTCAAATGGTGAGGCAGTAACCAATATTACTTTGGCGACCACGGATAGCTGGAAGGACAAAAATGGTGAGAAGCATGAGAAGACGGAATGGCACCGTGTCACTTTTTATCGTAAGTTAGCCGAGATTGCTGGCGAATACCTAAAGAAGGGGCGTCAAGTTTATGTTGAAGGCAGGCTTGAAACACGTAAATGGACGGATAAGTCTGGTGCTGATCGTTATACGACCGAAGTGATCGCGACAGAAATGAAGATGTTAGGTAGTCGGGCAGGGAGTGGGGCTTTCGATTCAGATAACAGAGAGAGCAATAATGCGCCGCCAAATCAATCAGCTCAGAATAAGAGTGGGGGTGGGTTTGACGATATGGATGATGATATTCCATTCTAGAGTTAAATGTAGAATGTGTGAGGGCCTGCTTATGCAGGCCTTTTTTGTTTTGTTAACGTAAGCTGTCACGCTGTATCAACTATAATCCTAGAAAAATCAGTTGAACACAGAATTTGTATTGAATCTTAGGTCACAAGACAAGGCGCCGTTCGCAGCCAATGGCCGTAGTCCTTGGCAAGAGCGGCAACACAGTATTGTGGCCTTAGATTCAATGCAAAACTGTGTAGCGTTATTACAATCACTTTCAAGGTGTGCAAAACGCTTAGTTTTCATATTTGTAATTCAGTCACTTATATGCGGTTTTAGCGGTCAACTGATTTTTCTAGGATAATAGCTCTCTGTGAGCTATTTAACTTTTATTAAAGTTGCAGGACAAAAACGATGTGAAAATGCGAGAGCGTTCATTAGAAGGAGGTATCTTGCCTCGCACAAAATTGAAAAAGGTGGCTTAAATTTACTGCAAAAAAACTTGAGCACTACCTGATTTTTCATTAGGTGACAGGTTCAAGATATTACGATACGTAAATCTTAGATATTATGTAACTATTCAGATTGCCCCTAGAATTCACCATTATTGCGTTACAAAATGATCATTTTGTGCCTTGAACTGATGAATTCTAGAATCAATCAGAACAGTTACCGCAATATGCTGAATTGTTACAGATTCAGCAGGAGTTTACCGTATTGCGCAAACGATATTGGAGAAGGCGTTTTTGGGCTAGAGGCTATTTTTGTACGACAAGCGGTATATCACAGACGAGTGACGAACTTGGGTTAAGCGGCTGAAATTGTTTGGTGCTTATTGTGACTATTCGGGTATTTGGATAATTCTCGAAAGTTCAGAGGCGGAAAAACCGCTTTTTCGGGGGGGTAATGCAAACTCTATATTGTCAATATTGCCACCTATCTCTTCGGCCATGCTTCTGAATTCGAGTGCTAGCATATTTTTAGGGACGATAAACGCTTGCTTAAGACCAGACTTGAAGTTTACGATAATTTTCATCATGGTGATGTTCCTGAAGTTTGGTTTTTCTTGGCAAAATTTGTATATCAAATATGATGTGTTATTGATTATTTTTACGGCCTGGAAAAGTCAAACTTTAGGGCGTACGGGCTTGCAATAATCCTAGAAAAATCAGTTGACTGCTAAAACCGCATATAAGTGACTGAATTAAAAATATGAAAACTAAGCGTTTTGCACACCATGAAGGTGATTGTAATAACGCTACACAGTTTTGCATTGAATCTTAGGCCACAATAC
>JAJFJJ010000039.1 GCA_021774195.1 Nitrosomonas sp.
GACTAGCTTACCGTCTGTTCTTGTGGCGGCTACCGTTTCAGGATTGATAAATAAGCTGCGTTGGAAGGTATGACGCCAAGCCCTACCGATTTGTATATTGTTGGATAGACTATCAGAGTTGTAGTAACGAGAGAAAGTTAAACCGGTAGGTAATGCAATGTCAATTTCTTCGGTGTATTTATTGCCTGTGGCTGCGTTGATAGGGTTGCTGATAAGGTTTCCACATTTTGGCCGACCTAAATTGGTTCCTGGTTGTTCTGATTCAGAAATGCAGTTTCCACTATCATTATCTAGTACAGCTCCTCGAGGACAATTTAAATTGAAATAAAAAATCCCAAGTTCAAAGGGCTCCATAGTGACATTTTTTTCGGCCCATAGCCACCCAGCCTCATAAAGAAATTTATTTTCGGCTGTGTTTCCATGCTTATGACAAAAACTTGATTCATATCCATGCAGAGCAGTGAAATTTTGACAAGCCAGCAATGCTTGTTCCTTATCAAGATAATATTCTTCAATTTTAAAATGTGTTCCTTCTAATACCTCAGTTACTTTGGCTGAAACAATGGCGCTTTGTAAAAAGAAGAATGACAACAAGCTAATCAGACATTGTTTCCACCACCTTCCACAAAATTTTCTCACCATCAGTATTCCCCTTTGCCGGTCTGAAACGCATTTTTGCCAATGTCAGCACAAAATCTAAATGCTTATATTTAAGCTATTTACGTCAGTCATTAACGATACTTTAGCAAATAAAGGAATGATTGGTACAGATTGTGTTTTATGAAGATAACTTTGGAACTAGAACCCTCAGTTAGTCACTGGAATTTAAATGCTGAACAATTTTTAATTGAATCTAATCGCGTTCGGAGGCATAGTTATGCTGCGATATAGTGAATCTGTGCATTCAATTCAAAACAGAACAAATGAAACCTTCAGACTCAGTAAATAATTATTTTTCGACTCTTTTAACAGGTCAAGTCTATATAATTAACAGAAATGGATGAAAAACTAATTAGATTTACGCTTTATAATTGGCAGATTAATTTCTGAAAAGGACTCCTTAAAATGATGAAACGAACCATAATTTTCTCGCTCATATTCTCTTTAATTCTTAGTCTATATTACGCGATAACCGATGATGGGATAGTATTAGCCCCTCTATTATTAGGCCTTTTAGTATCGTTCACCGGCGCAATGATCATACTGAAGAAGAAATAGCAATCTAGATCTACGAAACGCGACATCAGAACGGTGACTAATTACAGTGATTTCAAGTTAATCCGATAATAGACATTGCCTCTCTTGGTCACTCACATTTTGAATCAAATTAAAAACATATGAGCTCTGAATCAATTTACAAACATGGCACCCCCAATCGAACCGGCGTGCTGCTTATTAACTTGGGCACACCTGAGGCTCCTACCGAAAAGGCATTACGCCCTTATCTTAGGCAGTTCCTTAGTGATCGGCGCGTAATTGAAATGCCTCGTTTGTTCTGGCTGCCGATTCTTTATGGCTTTATCCTTCCTTTCCGACCAAAAAAATCCGCTGAAAAATACGCTAAAATTTGGATGCAGGAAGGCTCACCGCTTAAAGTTCACACTGAACGACAAACCGCCTTGCTGCGTGAGGTTTTACATACCAACACACAAGAAGAGCTGGTGGTCGAATATGCCATGAACGTTGGTTCACCGTCTATTGCCGAGGTGTTAGGAAAAATGCAGGCGCAGGGTTGTGATCGAATTCTAGCTATTCCACTCTTTCCACAATATTCTTCTAGTAGTACAGCTTCGGCCATGGACAGCGTTTTTGCCGTTCTAAAGAAAATACGCAACATGCCGGAAGTACGCACTGTGAAACAATATCATGACCATCCGGGTTATATCGCGGCGTTGGCGCAAAATGTGCGTGATTACTGGGCGGAGCATGGCGAGCCGGACAAGCTAATTATCAGCTTTCATGGTGTTCCACGTAAGAATCTGGATAACGGTGACCCGTATCATTGTTTATGCCAAAAAACCGGACGACTATTGGCTGAAGCATTAACGTTAAATTCTGATCAGTATCAAGTTTGTTTTCAGTCGCGTTTTGGTGGTGCAAAATGGTTGACACCCTATACGGACAAGACACTGGAGCAATTGGCTAAAGCACAAACAAACCGAGTTGATGTGGTTTGCCCGGGTTTCGTATCAGACTGCCTGGAAACGCTGGAAGAAATTGCGATTGAAGCAAAAGAAACGTTTATCACGGCAGGCGGAAAAGAATTTCATTATATTCCTTGCCTTAATGAACGTGAAGATTGGATCAAAGCTCTTGCCGATGTCGCGAATAGCCATCTACAAGGTTGGCTTGACCCACAACCATCCGCAGCAAAATTAGAAACGACCAGAGCTAGAGCGCTGGATATGGGCGCTAAAGATTAATAACCTGCGGTATCCGACTTGGAGGAGGCACCCTTGGCTTCTTTTTTCTTCTTGCGCTCTACTTCCGTCTCTTCAATAATTTCTGCGTCTTCAATAATAACCGTATGCTCATCATCCGTTTTTTGATCATTTTGATCAGTCTGCTGCATGGTGTTTTGATATTTCCTACGCAGCCACCACAGCCTTATTGAGAAACCAACAGCCGCAATCGCGAACAAAGCCAAAAACGCAGCAAAAAAGAAAACGCCCAACACCGCCATCAATGCAAGCACAGGAATTAACAATGCCAATGCAATCCATTTATTAATCGGCTTCACTGGCTTACCGTCCGGCCCCATGCCCGCTTGCCTGTGACTGGAAATTCTGTGGATTATGATTCTTCTCTGCTCGTCATCATTCATTGCATTAACTCCTCTATTTCGGTTATTTCTTTAGGTGCGGCCACCGTTAATAGTTCATGCCCCGTTTGGGTAATTGCCACATCATCTTCAATACGAATACCAATATTCCAGAAATGTTCCGGCACATTATCAGCTGGTCGAATATAACAACCCGGTTCGACCGTCAGCGTCATGCCTGCTTGCAATTTACGCCATTGTCCCTTTTGTTTGTATTCGCCAGCATCATGCACGTCCATTCCCAACCAATGGCCTGTCCGATGCATATAGAAACGCTTATAGTCCTCCGACTCCAACACCTCATCGACACTGCCCTGGCATAAATTCAAGTCAATAAACCCCTGTGCCAGCACTTGCAACGCCGCCTGATGAGGGTCATCCCAAGTATTGCCAGGAACCGCTTTGGAAATAGCCGCTTGTTGTGCTGCCAGCACCAATTGATAAATATCCTTTTGCGCAGCACTAAATTTGCCATTAACCGGGAAGGTACGTGTAATGTCCGACGCGTAGCCATTCAACTCACAGCCAGCATCAATCAACAACAAATCGCCCGTTTTCAACTCGGCATTGTTCTCAATATAATGCAATACACACGCATTGGCGCCCCCTGCCACAATAGAAGTATACGCTGGCGCAGGTGCACCATGTTTATGAAAAGTATAAATTAATTCCGCTTCTATTTCATACTCATACAATCCTGGACGGGTTTCTTGCATAGCGCGTTGATGTGCCTGCGTCGAGATCTTTGCGGCCTGGCGCATGATTTGCAACTCTTCTTCCCCTTTGATCAGGCGCATTTCATCTAGAAGCAAACGACAATCCTTAATCTCAGTTGGCGCTTGCACACCACGGCGAACTTGTTCGCGTACTTGATTGACCCAACCCACAATACGTCGGTCCCAACTTGGCGCCTGCCCTATTGCTGAATAAACCGTCGACTGATCGGAAAGCATTTTGGGCAATACCTTGTCCAACTCAGACACCGCATATGATTCATCAAAGCCAAACACTTCCTTAGCCGCATCAGGCCCATAACGGAAACCATCCCATATCTCACGCTCGACATCTTTTCCCCGACAAAACAAAATAAACTTTGCTGGCGCTTGATCTGACGCAGCAACAATGACCAATACCGCTTCCGGCTCTTTAAAACCGGTCAAGTAATAGAAATAACTATCAAAACGATAAGGATAATGCGCATCACGATTGCGTAACTGCTCCGGCGCAGTGGGGATAATCGCAACGCCACTTTGCATTTTTTTAGCAAAATTTACACGACGTGCTGCAAAATGTTTATAGTCTGCCATAAAAATTTATTTTCTCTTAAATGGTTATACACTAACGATCAAGTTTGATTTGTCAGCTGTTGCTCTAATATCGCCAGTCTTTCCGGTGTTCCAACGTCCACCCATGGTCCCGAAAAATATTCCCCTTGTACGTTGTTTTGTTGCATTGCTTGACGCAAAATAGGTGCCAGTTTTGCCGGTCCCCCCGTCGGCACCGAGGTAAAAAGTTCCGGTCGATAAAGACCGATACCACTAAATGTTAACGGATGATTCCCTGTTAATGAAACCAAACCGTCATTTAACGCAAAATCACCGTCAGTGTGATGTTCTGGGTTAGCAACCAAAATCAGATAGGCCAAGTATGCATACTCTTGACTGGCCTGGTTATGCATGCTCTGGAGCAATGACTTCAGCACGGCGTAATCCAGCTCACAGTAGATGTCACCATTAACCACCAAGAATGGTTGATCACCAGCCTCCCCTGATAGTAATGGCAATGCATTGGCAATCCCCCCCGCCGTCTCCAGCACTTCTTGCTCTGGTGAGTAGGTGATCTTAACACCATAGCGCGCACCATCTCCCAATGCCGCTTCAATCATCTCACCTAAATAAGCGTGGTTGATCACAACCTCCTGAAAACCGGCTTGCGCTAGACTGTTCAGATGGTACTCAATCAACGCTTGTCCCGCTACTTTCAATAACGGTTTAGGCAGACTGTCCGTTAGTGGACGCATACGCTCACCACGCCCAGCCGCGAGAATCATAGCTTTAAATGATAGCGAACTAGAAGGTATAGCCAATGTTCTCATCCGGATCAATATGCGCTAACTCATCCAACACATTTAGAAAATGATGTAATTCATGATAACGCTCACAAGTTTTGCGCAAATATTCCATCACTAGCGGCATATCATTCAAGTAAGAATCTTTACCGTCGCGATGATACAAACGGGCAAAAATTCCCAACACTTTGATATGGCGCTGCACACCCATCCATTCAAAATCCCGATAAAACAAGGCAAAATCTGATGTGACTGGCAGACCAGTCTTACGCGCTTTCTCCCAGTAACGAATCGTCCAATCGAGAATATATTCTTCGTCCCAATGGATATAGGCATCCTTGAGCAATGACACCAGATCATAGGTAATCGGCCCATATACCGCATCCTGAAAATCAATTACACCTGGGTTGGGTGTAGTGACCATTAGATTACGAGAATGATAGTCCCGATGCACAAACACTTTCGGCTGAGACAATACATTTTGCAAAATTTGATCAAAGGTTGATGCAATAACATTCTGCTGATCTGCTGTTAAATTTGTTTCTAAGTGTTTAGCAACATACCAATCTGGAAACAAATTCAATTCGTTAGAGAGCAATGCTTTGCTATATTCCGGCAGAGTGTCCGTTTGTTGTGCCAATTGCATTTTAATCAATGCATCGGTCGCCTCTTGGTACAGGCTGTGCGCTTTTTCCGGTTGCGCATTAAGCGCCTGCAAGAAAGTGATATTCCCCAGATCCGAAAGTAACAAAAAGCCCTGTTTCAGATCTTTTGCCAGAACTTTCGGAACATGCACGTCCGCTTGCGATAAAATATCCGCTACGTGCAAGAAAGGTGTGCAGTCCTCTTGTTGCGGCGGCGCATCCATCGCAATCAGCGTCTGATCATCCATAGTAACCCGAAAATAGCGCCTAAAGCTGGCATCGGCCGAAGCTGGCACCAAAGAAAACTGTTTTCCGGGAAAAATGGTGCTGATCCATTGATCAAGCATTTCCAAGCGTTCCAGATTCATAATAAGATGATTGTATTTTTAAAGTAAAACTTCTCCCAGGTAAAAAAGGGGCGAGAAGCGTCAATTAATTCATAACAGTGGAACCCGAATCAATAACAGGGGATAATCACTGCATGATCATTTTTTTGTTAACGTTACAAATAACATAAACAATGATGCAATTTTATCACCTGACTGACAAAGCGAACAAAGATTAAGGAGAACAATGATGCTTAACAAGAACGTAATAGACGAAATCAACTCGAAAGTCAGTGACATCTTACAAAACAGCCCGGCAAAAGATATTGAAAAGAATGTTAAGGTTTTATTGTCAGGTGCTTTTACTAAGTTGGATTTAGTAACCCGCGATGAATTTGAGATTCAACAGGAAGTATTGCAACGAACCAGAGAAAAACTGACTGATCTTGAAGCTAAAGTAGCCGATTTAGAAAGCCAATTGGGATTGGATCAGCCAAAATCTGATGAGGCAGAAACCATTGAGCAACCGACAGATAAGAAAGACGAATAACGATATTCGGTATTGATTGACCATCACAGATGTCATTACCTATTATTTTCCCAGCCCATGAGTAAACACTTTGCTCATGGGTAATTAGCGCCACATGTCACTCGCCGTACTTTATAGCCGCGCGCTTTCCGGCATGCAAGCACCACTGGTCACGGTTGAGACCCATATTGCCAATGGTCTACCCAGCTTCACCATCGTCGGTTTACCTGAAACAGAAGTTAAAGAAAGTAAGGACCGTGTCAGAGCCGCACTACAAAACGCACAATTTAAGATCCCCGCTCAACGCATCACAATTAATCTGGCCCCCGCTGATTTACCAAAAGAAAGCGGACGTTTTGACTTACCCATCGCACTTGGCATTTTAGCAGCTACCGGACAAATCCCAATGGACAAGCTGGATCAATACGAATGGGCAGGTGAATTGGCTTTGACCGGAGAACTTCGCCCTATCCGCGGCGCATTGGCTATGACTTACAGCGCATCACAATCCGGACGGAGTTTCGTACTCCCGCAGCAAAATGCACCTGAGGCAGCACTGGTTAAAAAGGCCACCGTTTATGCCGCCCAATCATTATTGCAGATCTGCGCGCATCTCTCAGGCCATGAGCCTTTAGAAATTTACAATAAAACGCCTAGTGCCAACACTGATGATATGGCTTCGGACTATCCGGACATGCAAGATATCAAAGGGCAATTAGGGGCCAAACGCGCATTGGAAATTGCCGCAGCAGGTGCACACAGCGTACTGATGGTCGGCCCACCCGGTACTGGCAAATCAATGCTGGCAGCCCGTTTTCCAGGTCTTCTACCCCCTATGACTGAGCCAGAAGCGCTTGAATCCGCGGCTATTCAATCGTTGAGCCAAGGACAATTTAATATTGCCAACTGGAAACGCAGGCCATACCGTTCGCCGCACCATACTGCATCTGGTGTCGCGCTAGTTGGCGGCGGCAGCCACCCGCGTCCCGGTGAAATTTCATTGGCCATGCATGGCGTATTATTTCTGGATGAATTAGCGGAATTTGATCGTAAAGTACTCGAAGTCTTGCGCGAACCCCTGGAATCAGGACACATCACCATCTCACGTGCCGCACGCCAGGCTGAGTTCCCTGCACAATTCCAATTAATTGCCGCAATGAACCCCTGCTCCTGCGGCTATTTAGGACACCCTAATGGCAAATGTCGTTGCACACCAGACCAAATTGCACGTTACCGAGGCAAAATATCCGGCCCATTACTCGACCGCATCGACATACAGATCGAAGTACCGGCTGTGCCACAGGAAGAGCTCATGCGCCAAAGCTTAACTGGAGAAAAGAGCAGTGCCGTAAGGCAGCGTGTTGCACAAGCACACCAGCGGCAACTCAATCGACAGAACAAAACTAACAATCGACTAAGTGTCAAGGAAATCGATCAACTCTGCACGCTCAACACGGCCTGCAAAGACCTGCTCAAGCAGGCCATCAATCGCTTGAGTTTATCCGCTCGTGCGTATCATCGAATCCTAAAAGTTGCGCGAACGATTGCAGATTTGTCTGGAACTGAGACGATTAGCAATCAGCATATTGCAGAAGCGATTCAATATCGCAGACTAGACAAAAATTAAGCTTAAGTATTTGTAACTATTCAGCTTACCCCTAGAATTCACCATTTCCGTGTTACAAAATGATCATTTACACGTGTAAACTCACATTTTGCGCCTTGAACTGATGAATTCTAGGGGCAATCAGAACAGTTATCGCAATACTGAATCGCCCCGGGTTTACAGGAGACACTATTTCTTGAGAGGATAGTGTTATGAAAAAACAAATAAGATATTCACCGGAAGTACGTGAGCGAGCAGTACGATTAGTGTATGAACACCAAAAGGAATATGAATCGCAGTGG
>JAJFJJ010000040.1 GCA_021774195.1 Nitrosomonas sp.
TTTCCACCAAATTTGTCGTTTCGCTGCGAGTAAGCGCTTTTTCTACTGCTTGTATTTTATAGGCTTGCGTGAATCTTGTTCTCATTTTTATCTTCCTCTAGTTGAAAATTAGAGGCGACAACTATGCTGACACAGGGGGCATAATGCGTCCACTGTTTGGTTGTTTGAGCAACTTAACAATTGCATCAAACCAACTGACCATGTGGGAAGCGTGCCTTGGCTAGTCCACTGCTTGCTTTATTCAGAATGAGATAATTAGTTTCTTTCTCAGGTGTCACGAACCCAAATTCCCACAACAAGAAGAAATAGACTCTTTCAACTCAATATACCAGAGAAGCCCGAGGGGGATCGATAGGATAAAAATCCCTTTTATTTAGTACATTAGTTTCTTTTTTTTAGTACATTAGTCTGAATTTTGGGGCTGAAGATCTGATGAATCCTGCAAACAACCCAAGTCTAAGAGTTTGCTTTTATTCTGGATATAACCTATCTCTCCAGGGTTAAGATTCGTAGCCTACATATATAGGTTTGGCCCTATTGTGCAAGAAATTAATATGTGAGAACAATAATATAAAAATTGACCTGATCATTTCTCATCTACAACAAGACTGTTAATAAAGTATTAACAAAGAGACCTAACGTGATGCAGATGGGTGAGGGCATATACATCAATTATGAAGAATACCGTATAAAGCATCTCCATGATGCTGATTTAGTAATTTTGAAATCTGCTTTTAGCGTAACAATACCGTTCTGGGAGGCTTTCCGAGAATAGTGGTCGTAGAGAGGGGGAGTAGTTTTGAGGCAGAATTCTTGATCATTTGAGGCGAATTGTTGTTCTATTTAACAAAAATAATCGAGAAATCTGACCAAAATAGCTTTCCCGCAGTAGATCATTCTATTCTCGGACAGCCTGACTAGGTTAAAATACAAAAATCTCTAGGGTTGTTTATCAACAATCACCACTAAACGCGTACAGCAGTTAACCAGGACATCACATGAGCGATAATAAGGCAAAAATTATTTACACTTTGACCGACGAAGCGCCTGCTTTGGCGACTTATTCATTGTTACCGATTGTAAAGTCATTCACCCACGCCGCAAATGTTGTAGTAGAAACACGCGACATATCACTTTCCGGGCGCATATTAGCGCATTTCCCTGATTACCTGACGGAATCACAGCGAATCGGTGACGCACTGACAGAGTTGGGTCAGTTGGCTAAAACACCTGAAGCCAATATCATTAAATTGCCGAATATCAGTGCGTCAATCCCACAATTAACTGCTGCGATTAAAGAATTGCAAGCACATGGTTATGCTGTTCCCGATTATCCTGCCGACCCGCAAACCGATCAAGAGCGAACGATAAAGGCCACCTATGCCAAAGTGCTGGGCAGTGCGGTGAACCCGGTTTTACGTGAAGGCAATTCAGATCGTCGTGCGCCCACTTCGGTTAAAAATTATGCCAAGAAAAACCCCCATTCGATGGGCGCTTGGTCCAGCGACTCAAAAACGCATGTTACGCATATGTCAGAAGGCGATTTTTACGGCTCGGAACAATCATTAACCATTACCGAAGCCACGCAATTTAGCATCGAGTTTATCGCTGAAGACGGTAGTGTAAGGGAATTGAAAGAGGCGACTCCTTTACAGGCTGGTGAAATAATTGATACTGCCGTAATGAACCAAAGTGCTTTACGTTCATTCTTGAAACAACAAATTACACAAGCTAAGCAACAAAACATTTTGTTTTCACTACATATGAAAGCAACCATGATGAAGGTCTCTGATCCGATCATTTTTGGCACGGCAGTTTCGGTTTTTTTTGAAGAAGTGTTTGATAAACACGCAACCACATTCGCTGAGTTGGGAGTCAATCCGAATAATGGCTTGGGCGATGTTTACACCAAGATCAAAGGATTGCCCGCAGATCAACAAGCGGCTATTGAAAAAGAATTGGCCGATGTTATGGCCGACAAAGCTGACATTGCCATGGTCAATTCAGACAAAGGCATTACCAATCTTCACGTACCCAGCGACATTATCATTGATGCCTCCATGCCAGCCATGATCCGCAGCTCAGGCCAAATGTGGAATAAAAACGACCAGTTACAAGACACCATGGCGGTGATTCCTGATCGCTGCTATGCCAGCGTCTATCAGGAAACCATTCAGTTTTGCAAAATCCACGGCGCATTCGATCCGACGACGATGGGAACCGTCCCTAACGTCGGATTAATGGCGCAAAAGGCCGAAGAATACGGCTCACATGATAAAACATTTCAACTGGATACCGCTGGCACCGTGCGTGTGGTCAAATCCGATGGCGAAGTGTTAATGAGCCAAGTAGTCGCCAAAGGAGATATATTCCGCATGTGTCAGGTAAAAGATGCGCCCATTCGGGACTGGGTAAAATTGGCGGTCACACGAGTCCGCGCAAGCAATACCCCGGCTATCTTTTGGCTGGATAAAAACCGTGCTCATGATGCGCAGTTGATCGAGAAAGTAAATCGCTACCTCGCCGATCACGATACCACTGGGTTAGACCTTCAAATCATGTCCCCGCAAGAAGCAACTCGATTCACACTAACGCAAGTTAAAGCGGGTAAGAATGTGATTTCTGTCACCGGTAATGTGTTGCGCGATTACCTAACCGACCTGTTTCCGATTCTGGAATTGGGCACGTCAGCAAAAATGCTTTCTATCGTACCGTTAATGAATGGCGGTGGATTATTTGAAACCGGAGCCGGTGGCTCAGCACCCAAGCATGTGCAACAACTGTTGGCGGAAAATCACCTGCGTTGGGACTCATTGGGCGAATTCTTGGCTTTGGCAGCCTCACTTGAGCACTTGGCCGTCGTTTTCAATAATCCGAAAGCACAAATACTGGCTGACACATTAGATGAAGCCACAGGCCGCTTCTTAGACAGCAATAAATCGCCATCACGCAAAGTCGGTGAACTGGATAACCGTGGCAGCCACTTTTACTTAGCGTACTATTGGGCTGAGGCACTGGCCAAACAAACCAAAGACAGTGAATTACAATCCCGTTTCTCATCACTGGCTAAAACACTGGCTGACAATGAAACGCAAATCATTAATGAATTGAATAGCGTACAAGGAAAATCAGTAGATATCGGCGGCTATTACCAACCGGATACCGATAAAGCAAACGAAGTTATGCGGTCGAGTCCAACATTTAATGTGGTATTGGAAGCGGTTTAATCGCTGTACCCGTCAATATCAAGTAGACGGAGTACTAGGGAGGCACTGGTTTCTTGGGTTATATGAATGATAAGAAGAGTAGGCTTGCATGTGTGTTAAATGTAAGATCCTATATTTTGTGTTTTGATTGCTAATAGCCTCAGTTTCACTCGCCATTCAAAGTAATTATAAGCCGCCGACTTCCGCCTTCATTTCGGTGTTCACCAAGATAAATTCCTTGCCATGTGCCCATATTCAGTCGGCTATTGGTAATAGGAATGGTTAGGCTGTTACCCAATAAACTGGATTTGAAGTGTGCGGGAAGGTCATCGCTGCCTTCGTGGGTATGTCGGTAATAGGGCGCATTCTCAGGGGCTAATTCACTGAAATAGTCTTCAAAATCCTGGCGCACAGTCGGGTCTGCGTTTTCATTAAGGGTTAATGATGCAGATGTATGTTGCATAAAAAGATGTGCGATCCCGATTTTAAGGCTTTCTAGCTCGGGTAACTGCTGTACTACCTCATCTGTTATCAAATGGAATCCTCGTGGGCGTGGTGTAAGATTGATTTGTTTTTGTAGCCACATAATTTTCCTAAATAATCATTTGGGTACTTCTAAGAAACCATGTTTCGTCACAATACTGCGTTACACACAAAAAATATCTCTTTACCTATCAGCGATATGCTGCTTCAATATTTTTTGTTATTGCCTTGTCTTGTTTAGAAATCCGATTTTTAAAGGCGGCCATTATATCCCTGCATAAACACATCATGCGAAATGAATGCCCAGTATAATCCTCATTATCCTGAAATCCTCAGTTGAATGATGCTTAGGGTGCATTGTTGTTTATTATTGGCAAGGCGCAGTGAGAATTGAACGAGTTCACAATGAATTCCAGCTTATACCAAATGTGATTTAAACAATTATTTGAGTTATGTTTTCATAACATTATTTGCTGTTGTAAGATGGGGTCTGAAAGAACGGGAATCTTTGTAATTGGTAATTATTCAGTATATTTCGGTAACTGTTCTGATTGCCCCTAGAATTCATCAGTTCAAGGCGCAAAATGTGCGTTTACACGTGTAAATGATCATTTTGTAACACAGAAATGATGGATTCTAGGGGTAAGCTGAATAGTTACTGTAATTGAAGTGAGTTTACATGAAATTAATTACAAAATCCTGGCTGCTTATCGCATCGATAGAAGTAATTGTCGGCGTGTTAGCCGTGTTTTCAAGAAATCTCGCTGATTCAATTCTTAAATGGGAAAGATGTTTTGGGTAAAGGAGCTGTTATAGATAAATCACATATTGAGGATAAGGGTGATAATCATTCAAATTTTGTTCTTGCCTTAAAGGAAAATGGTTTTGAAGCCATTACTGAGTCAGAAAATGAAGGAAATATCCAGAAGTTTCGTCTTACCAAAGATGGTGCCGAGTTAAGTTACAGAAAAGTTTTAGAACTATGGGAACGAGATGAAGGATTTATCGATTTCTACCTATCTTTGCTCAAGAAATGTGGATTTCAATCTTTTCTCTGGGAAGTGCGCCCAGTTTCAGTTGCTACGATAGATCAGCCTTTTGAGTTTGTATTACATAGTATCCCCCGAACTGGATACAATCCTGATTACGATACATTTAGAGCGTATTTCAACACAACCACACCTAACCATGGGGTCGTGGTTTTCCCGAACCTTGGGCATGATGCAATATTAGTTGTTCCGTCACCATTTAGGAAGAAAGAAAATTATAGCGGTTTTGCAGATTTCTTAAGGGAGTCTCCGGTCTATCAACAGCGCGCGTTATGGAAAGTTACGGCACATCAAATAAGATTGAACTTGTCTGATGAACCAACTTGGATATCTGTGGCGGGTGGTGGAATTGCCTGGTTGCACATCAGGTTAGACAGTAAACCCAAGTATTATAGATATGCTTCTTATACGAGAATTTGCTTCTAACAATTGTATTGGTAATCCCCCCTAAAAATAACAGTAGTCAAAAGTAGAAATTTTTCATAATGTGTTTGCTATGAGTCGTTTTCATCAAATTTGTAACATGACTTACCTGCTTGTTTAGCTTGATACATGGCTTGATCGGCTTTTGCAATCAATATGTCAGGTGTATCAGAGTCATTTCGTCCAATAGCCACGCCTATACTGGCAGTAACCTGAGCATATTCGCCATCTACTATAACGGGCTGGGCAATTACGGACAGTAAATTATTTAGTAAAGAACTGATGTCTTCGCCATCAGATAGTCCATTCAGAACTAATACAAATTCATCACCACCAAGACGAGCTACCGTATCTACCGCGCGTATTTCATTTTGTAATCGCTGTGCAATTACGATTAGCAAGGCATCACCTGCGGCATGACTCAATGTATCGTTCACTGTCTTAAAGCCATCCAAATCAAGAAAGCAAACGGCCAAGGTTTTTTGGCTGCGTTTTGCCAGTAGCAGTGCTTGCTGCAATCTATCGACTAATAATCGACGATTAGGTAATCCGGTTAGTAAATCATGGTTGGCGGCATGTTCCAAGGCTTGTTGTCGTTCGACCAACTGCGACATACTGGAAAATACGCCAGCATAGTTGGTAATGACGCCATCATCCGATTTAATCGCAGAAATAGTCATCCATTCAGGTTCTTTGTCGCCTTTCTCTGTTTCTGACCACACCTCACCAACCCAATGTCCAATCTCGGTTAATCCTTTAGCAATCGCTTCTTTTAATGGGGATTTATCCAGCGCAGGTTTCAGTTCATTGATATGTTTACCTAACAATTGTTCATGGCTTAATTGACACATGGTGGAGAAAGCAGGGTTGGCATCAATCAATAATTTATTCTGGTCCGTTATGAAAATTGATTCTAAAGAACACTCAATAACTTTACCGGTTAATCTCAATCGTGCTTGCGCTTTTTCACGTTCTACGATTTCTTTCATTAATGAAAGTGTGCGAGCTGATAGACAGTCATACATTTTCAGTATGGTTGCGATCAATACATGCATAGCGCCATTCATTTGCTCATCAGAATATCTTTTTGCCTGTTCTAAAGTTGCGCCAGTTTGTATTGCCTGAATCAACTTGGCCATTCGCATATCACTATCAAGTATATGAAAAGCCAACCAGTGCGTGAGAAAGGATAAGATTTCTTCTAGCCCTTTGTTTTGTTCTTCATAGTCGTTATGTTGTTTAATATCGGAGATTTGCTCTAGGAAGGTCGAATGTAGTTCTTGATGGTTCTTTAACCGATCATCATCATCCAGATATTCGCTCCAAATTTGTTCTTCAGTATTAAAGTGATAGTTTGCATAGTCTTTTAATTCTTCGAATACTTTATCTAGCGTAAGAGGGTCTGCTTGATAAGCAATATGCCTTGCCAATGAATTAATTAAATGCACTAATTTTTGATGCTGTTGATCGATAATCTCGATTCCTGTCTCAAAATTTTTGTTCCAAGGAAAGATTTCGGTGTTTAACATGTTTAAAGTTTATGCAATTAAATGGTTAGTCGTGGTTATGCTAATTGGGTTTGCTTAGCAAAAAAATTCAAATGCTAGTAATGGGGTTGTGCATTGAGAATTATATGAAGATTAGCACAAAAAATGGTTTTATCACTTTTTGTTTATACACATTTGTGTCATTGGTGAGAGTCTAGGTGCTTTCAGAAACGGCGCTATAATTTTAACCTAAAATCCTCAGTTGGATGGTGTTTAGAGTGCGTTATTGTTTCTTTTTGGCAAGGCGCGATGAGAAGTGAACGAGTTATTGCAGTGAATTGCAACACAGCAAAAATGAAAAAATAGCGTGCTATAAAATATCATCCAACTGAGGATTTTAGGATGATGAAAAGTTGATGGGTATAGCCGTTAACCAATTGTAGGGCAACTGTTCGAGACATTCAGAAGGTGTTTAGTTACGCCAGAAGTGGTTTGTACCAAAGGCAATTTATTCATAAGTCTTAATGATTTTCTCTTGATTCAATGGGGTTCATATTGTTTAACACGAGCAAATCAGCTTTTATTCTAGCAATACGTGCTTTTCGTACGTTAGTATGGATCACGTCAGCCAGGCGTGTTGCGCCATCGTGCTTTGCTGTTGACTCGGCAGCGATTTTACCGGCATTGACGCTGTTTGCTGCAACAAACGCCTGGGTTAATCGCTCTGATGGCATGTAAGTTTTTTCCGCATAGCCTGGACGACCATGGAAATCACAGGCGCAGGCTTGTAAAAATTCGTTAAAACGGTCTGGTTTTCGATAGGCGTCAACGGTTTGTAAGATATTTGCGATGGTTGATGGTTTTAGTTCGGCTGCGCGGTGGATATTGCTGTGAAAACGGGCGACTAGTAAGGCTAATTGGCGAACTTCTTTGGGTGCCCTAATACGTTCGCATAGTCCTTCAATCAATTCGATGCTGCGGGCTTCATGACCAATATGGCGTGGCCATTCTTCTGGTGGCGTGGTGCCTTTGCCGAGATCGTGTGTGAGTGTGGCGAAACGAACCGGAAGAGAATGATTTCTTGCGGCGGCATAGTCTATGGCCAGCATAATATGCAGGCCGGTATCAATTTCGGGATGGACGTGAGCGGGTTGTGGTACGCCAAACAATACGTCAACTTCAGGCATGATGCGAGCCAGAGCGCTACATTCGCGTAGCATGTAAAACATACGTGAGGGGTTGTCTTCCATTAATCCGCGTGAGATTTCCTGCCAAACGCGTTCAGGGACTAATGCGTCCACTTCTCCGCTGTGAACCATGTCGTTCATCAGGGCTAGGGTTTCGGGTGAGATGCGGAAGCTGAAACGTGCGCCAAAGCGAGCGGTTCTAAGTATGCGCACAGGATCTTCAGAGAATGCCGGACTGATGTGACGAAGAATGCCGGCCTCCAAGTCAGCCACGCCATTAAATGGATCGATAATATTGCCATCTTGGTCTTTGGCGATGGCATTAATGGTTAAATCACGTCGTGCCAGATCTTCTTGCAGCGAGACTTCTGGTGAGGCAAAAACTTCAAAGCCTTTATAACCGCGTGAAACCTTACGCTCGGTTCGTGCCAGTGCATATTGCTCGTGTGTTTGGGGGTGCAGGAAAACCGGGAAATCCTTGCCGACTGGGCGATAGCCGAGCCCGGTCATTTCTTCCGGGGTTGAGCCCACGACAACATAGTCATGATCTTTTACTGGCAGTCCTAATAGTTCGTCACGAACAGAACCGCCAACCAGGTATGTTTTCAATAGGGCACCTCTAAAAATGCAGATTTAATCCCAACTGCTGTGTTGCAAAAAAACTTTTTACTTACATATTAATCATATGCTGCGCTGCAAAATTTTTCCCGCGCCTTGCATCTGGGCAAACTCTGAATTTTTAGCAGCGCCTAGGAGGCTGTCCGAGAATAGAATGATCTACTACGGAAAAGCTATTCTGGTCATATTTTCCGGTCATTTTCGTTAAATAGAACAACTATTCGCCTCAAATGATCAAAAAATCTGTCTCAAAATGGCTTCTCCTCGCTACGATCTCTATTCTCGGACAGCCTCCTAGTAGATTATACGTTAAAGATAAATAGTTCGATTATTGTAACTATTCAGCTCACCCCTAGAACTCACCATTTCTGCGTTACAAAAAGATCATTTACACGTGTAAACTCACATTTTGCGCCTTGAACTGATGAATTCTAGGGGCAATCAGAACAGTTACCGCAGTATGCTGAAAGTTACCTATTATTTTGAGTTAACCACGCCAAGGCGCTCTTTTAGCGTTGGTGAACTATGGTCGTGTTCCAGTACTCTGGCATAATACATTGCGTTTTTCAAAACTTTTTTAACGTAGCCGCGTGTTTCATTGAATGGGATCGTTTCCGCATAGATCGCACCTTCCAGTAGCTCGTTGTCGTCACGCCAGCGTTGCGCCCGTCCTGGGCCTGCATTATAAGCGGCAGAGGCTAGGAGTGGCTGGTTATCTAATGTATCCAGTACATGCTTGAGATAAAAGGTACCTAATTGTAGATTGGTATTGATGTCGGTCACAATACTTTGGCGGAAATTCTTGATTCCTAGCTGACTGGCAACCCATTTTGCTGTGGCGGGCATTAACTGCATCAAACCTGTAGCGCCTGCACTTGATTTTATATCAGCGACAAAACGGCTTTCCTGGCGGATTAAGCCATAGACCCAAGCTTCATCCAGTTCGTGTTGTTTTAAGGTGTTTTGTAAAATATCCCGGTGTGGGGCTAGAAAGCGCAAGTTAAAATCATGGTGCTGAATGGTCCGGTTGGCTGTATTGATGGCTCGGTCATATAGACCGTAACGACGGGCAACCTCTGCTGCTGCCAGTAGTTGAGCGTCATTAAAATTACGAACTGCCCATACCCATTCCCGGTAAGCGTCTATCCGTATATTCATGCGATAAAAAGCCAATGTACGTTGGATGCCTGGTGTTTGCTCCATGGCTAATATATCTGCTTCACTGATCAGGTTGGTTTTGTCTGGCACACTCACGCTATCGCCTAATTCTTCCTTGGCCAGTTGTGCGTAGAAATCATACTCAGTACTCAATGGAATGAATAAATTATTGGCGTCTCGATGTTGTCCTTTTGCTTTCAAAGCACGTGCTTTCCAGTAACGCCATGCGCTGTCTTGTTGTTCTTTTGGCGGCATACTGGCGATGCTTTTCAATACCATATCCCAATTTCTGGCTCGTAATGCGCTCCTTACTTGCCAGGCGCGTAATTCTTCCGTTAAAGGGTAAATCGTTTCTGTATTTTGGGCTTGTACAAACCACGCCAATGCGCGTGAGTCGTGTCTAAGTGCAGCACGATGTCCTAACCTTCCCAGGAAATATGATTGGTCGGATTCGGTTAAATGTTGTTTGACTTTAGACCACTTTGCATATGCCTGATTGGTGTCGTTACGGAGTAAACGTAATAATGCAAATAAGATAATCTCACGGTCAGCACGTGATTTGTTATTGCTGGTTTGGGTCTTCAGATAACGCAGCGGGTTTTGGGCAGCTGCATTCAAATGGCCTATGTTGAGTGCTTCTTTGCTTGGTAAGTGCCGATTGATGTACCGGGCCACACCAGTTTGCCCAACTTCCAGGGATAGTCTAATACGTGACCAGATATCATCTGTTGAGACAGTGTTACTAGCAATCAATGCATTGAATACCGGTGTGCAGCTGTCCGGCATGCTGTAGCCGGTAAACCATATGGGATAGGCGTCTGTTAACGCTGTAGTGTCATTAGCATCCAGACGTTGTTGAATGGAATAGCACTGTAGTTCGAGGTCGCCATTAATCAGCTTTGGGTATTCTTCGGCAAATAGAGCCCATTGTTGATTCTTGCCGAGAATTTTTAGCCACTCGTTACGTAGGCGGTCTGCAATCACTTTATCTTTGTGATTGGAAAGAAATGTTCGGATCGTATTTGGATCAGTGTGTTTAAGTTTTAAGCGTAACTGATAAAACTCGGCATAGGATGCTAGGGTATGACCCTGCAATTTTTTAGCATGGCTGGCTAAAAGGTTTGTGTTTCCTGATTGAAATGCCTTACGTGCAGCTAAAAAATGATCATCCTGATTTGCCAGAAGCATTCCGGTATAAACTAAAAGTAGTAATCCGAAAAGGTATTTCTTCATGGCGGCAGTTGATCAAATGTAACGTGATAGAAGAGTCGCTAGATACTATGTTTTGTATCGTCAGTTTTCATAAAATATTGAACTATCGCAGCATTAATTACTGCGATAGTTCATGTGTTACATTTGCAAAGCAATGATTTTAGGTTAAATCACGCCTTGACCCAGCATTGCGTCGGCTACTTTAACAAAACCAGCAATGTTGGCGCCGTCAACATAATTCACACTGCCATCGGGCTTGGTGCCGTATTCCAAACAAGATTTGTGAATGGCCTGCATAATTTCCAGCAATCGTGCATCAACTTCATCATGTGACCATGAAAGACGCATCGCATGTTGACTCATTTCTAAGCCGGATGTAGCTACACCGCCAGCATTACTCGCTTTTCCAGGGGCATAAAGTACTTTGTTATTATGGAAACATTCTACGGCTTCGGCAGTTGATGGCATATTCGCACCTTCTGCAACACAAATCACACCGTTATTAACCAGCGTTTGGGCATCACTGCCACTGATTTCATTTTGTGTTGCACAGGGCAATGCGACATCTACAGGCACATGCCATGGCTTGGTGTTGGGGACAAAGGTTGCGTTGACACGTTTGGCGTATTCATCGACACGTTCATATAAATGATTCTTAACTTCTGACAAAATCGCGAGTTTCTCAGTGGTGAAGCCGTCTTCGTCAACGACAGTTCCACTGGAATCCGATATGGTCACCACCTTGGCACCCAGCGCCATTGCTTTTTCAATCGCAAATTGGGCCACATTACCAGAGCCAGAAATAGAAACGCGTAGACCATCAAAGGAACGTCCGGCATGTTTGAGTACTTCATCAGCAAAATAGACAGTGCCATAGCCGGTTGCTTCTGGACGGACTAATGAACCACCGAAGCTTAGGCCTTTGCCGGTGAAGATACAGTCTGATTGGTTAGCTAGTTTCTTAACCATACCGGCCATGTAGCCCACTTCACGTCCGCCGACACCAATATCACCTGCGGGTACGTCGGTGTTTGAGCCAACGTGGCGGAATAGTTCACTGGCGTAAGCTTGACAGAAGCGCATGATTTCTCCTGGGCTTCTTCCTTTGGGATCGAAATCCGAACCACCTTTACCACCGCCCATTGGCAGTGTGGTTAAAGCATTTTTGAAGGTTTGTTCAAATGCCAGAAATTTTAGGATGGATAAATTAACGGATGGGTGGAAACGTGTGCCGCCTTTGTAGGGGCCAATTGAAGAACTGTGTTGTATACGGTAACCACGATTGACTTTGACTTCGCCCTGATCGTTAACCCACGCCACTCGGAATATGATGACTCGCTCTGGTTCAACCAGACGGTCAAGTACGCCATGTTCAGCGTAACGTGGATTTTCAGTGATGAAAGGCCACAGACTTTCCATCACTTCTTTAACAGCCTGTATAAATTCAGGCTGAACTGGATTACGTTCAGCAACGTATGTGCTGAACTCCTCAAAACTTTGATATTTCATTTCAATTTCCCCGGTTAAAGAAAGGTTATTCGCGAACACCCAATTCTGCCAAATTAATGGGCAAGCTGCACTGTATTTTTCAAAAAAATAGGATAATTATTCAAGTTTTTTTGGATTCAAGCTAAATTAAGTGGTTTTTGTCAGAAAAAAGATGGATTTTGATAAAATTTTTTGTACATAGTCTTGTCAAAATATAGATTAATCTCATCACATTTTTTGATATGAAAAAAATTTCTAGACGAAATACGATTAAATTCGGATTACTTGGTGGTTTGGCCGGGTTGCTTGGTGTGGGTAGTAGTGTCGCAAGAATCTTGACGATACCAACCCCTGAAGAAGTTGAAGGACCGTTTTATCCGCTTTCGGATCAAGCGGATAAAGATGCTGATTTGACCAAAATTATTGGTCGTAAGGGGGTGGCAGAAGGTCAGCATATTCTCGTTGGCGGTCATGTTCGTGATTTGCAAGGCCAATCAATTGAAGATGTGACGATAGAAGTTTGGCAAGCCAATGCCAATGGTCGTTATCGTCATCCTCATGAGACCAATAAAGCGCCGCTGGACCCGGATTTCCAAGGGTGGGCAATTTTAAGAGCGGATAAAAGTGGTGTTTTTCAATTTAAAACCGTCTTGCCAGGTGCTTATCCTGCAACCAAAGATTGGACCAGGCCGCCACATATTCATCTGAAGATACATAATCCTGGTCATCCAACATTAATTACACAAATGTATTTTCCCGACAACCCACTAAATAAAACTGACTTGTTATTTCGCAACAAGACGGCAACGGAACAGTCTGCAATGGTGGCAAGGAAGGTTGGTCAGCAAGGCAATTTGACCATTTACGAGTACAATATTGTTTTGTCCATTTAATTGAAACAAACACTATGACAACAAGACACTGTCCTTTGCTTATTCTGGGTTCCGGTCCAGCTGGTTATACCGCTGCTGTTTATGCGGCACGCGCAAATTTAAACCCGGTCGTAATTACTGGGCTTGAACAAGGGGGTCAGTTGATGACCACAACTGATGTCGATAATTGGCCGGCAGATGCCATGGGCGTTCAAGGCCCGGAATTAATGGAGCGTTTCCAGAAACATGCGGAGCGTTTTGAGACCGAGATTATTTTTGACCATATTCATACGGCAAAATTAACGGAAAAACCTATTGCCTTAGTTGGGGATCAAGGTAGTTATACCTGTGATTCATTAATCATAGCGACAGGCGCGTCTGCTCAATACCTTGGTTTACCTTCAGAAGAAGCATTCATGGGTCGCGGGGTTTCAGGTTGTGCGACCTGTGACGGGTTTTTTTACAAAGGGCAGGATGTCGCCGTGATTGGCGGCGGGAATACCGCAGTAGAAGAAGCGCTTTATCTAGCGAATATTGCTCGCACCGTTACGGTGGTTCATCGTCGTGACCAATTCCGTTCTGAAAAAATCTTGATCGATAAATTAATGGATAAGGTACAGAACGGCAATATTAAATTGGCCTTGCATCATGTGTTGGACGAAGTGCTGGGCGATAATTCCGGTGTTACGGGTATGCGCATTAAAAGTACTCAAGATGATTCTATGCAGACGATTGATCTGCACGGTGTGTTTATTGCCATTGGCCATAAGCCGAATACCGATATTTTCACCGGCCAGCTAGAAATGGAAAACGGTTACATTGTGACTCATAGTGGCAATCATGGTAATGCGACAGCCACCAGTATTCCGGGAGTATTTGCGGCTGGTGACGTGCAAGATCACATCTATCGGCAAGCGGTAACTAGTGCGGCTAGTGGTTGTATGGCCGCGCTAGATGCTGAGAGATATCTTGATGACTTAGGTTAATTCCGAATGTTCTGGTCGGATGATGAAAAATAAGAAATCTGCTCCTGATGAATTAGGTGATGAAGATGAAATGGCGCTATTCCGTGACGCAATGGACGGTGTGGCGCCATTGTCAGCATCAAATCATGTTGTTCACAAACACCCGCCGCCGCCTGCTTTTCCTCTGCATTCAAAACAATCTGGGCAGCGTGCTGTAGAAGATACGCTATCAGATCATATTACATTAGAAATTGAACCAGGTGATGAGTGGTCTTATTTGCGCCCTGAGTTAACGCGGCAAACGCTAAAGCGGTTACGGCGAGGCTATTGGAAGATTCAAGCCTCACTAGATTTACATGGTTACACACGTGATGAAGCCAGACAGGAACTGGTTTTTTTCTTGGATGAATGCGTACAGCAAGGTTATCGTTGTGTGCTAGTTGTGCATGGCAAAGGAATGAGTTCAAAAAACCGCGAACCCGTGTTAAAAACCCGAATTGGTAACTGGCTTGCCCAGCGGCAAGATGTGTTGGCATTTTGCCAGGCTCGGCCAGAAGATGGTGGTGGTGGGGCTGTGGTGGTTTTGCTGAGGCGGTGCTAACCTGAATACTGCACCAGTACGTTAGATTTCTTCTTGTGATCATTACCTTTATTATTTTCCAGGAGTTTTGCATAAATACAGTTTGTACCAAAGATTTTACTTGCTGGGTTTTAACTTGCTCCGTTTTGAATTGAACGCACATGTTCCCTATAACGCAGAATAACTGCGTTTCCGGTCGCGAGCACGCTCAATTCAAAACAGCTCGGCGTTAAAATTCCAGCCACTGGTGCAATATTCAGGTTAAGTAACGCCACCATGCGTCAAATTGTGTCGGTTAAGCCAAAAACTTTCTCGTTGTTGATTATCTATAACAGCAAATAGGAAGGTTCAGCCTAAAATCCTTAGTTGAATGGTGCTTAGAGTGCATTGTTATTTATTTTTGGCAAGGCGCAGAGAGGCGTAATAACGAGTTATTACAACGAATTGCAACGCAGCAAAAGATAAATAACAGTGTGCTATAAGCGTCATAGCGTGGTTCACCTTTAGGGTGCGTAACATTCGACAAAATATTTGTTTTATTTCATAAAACTAGCCAATACTGAAGCGATCAACTGAGGATTTTAGGTTCAGTCGACTAATGTTCAACCATTGGCTAAACTTAAGCAAACTGGTCTAACCATTCCGGTTGTGAGGATAATCACAGAAAATAATTCGCTAAAGTGTTTTACTAGCACTCCTTCACGTTGAAATACCAAGGTGAAGGAGTGCCAAAAAATACATTCTTCAAGAAATAAATAAGAAGAGGGGGGAGAGAATGAATCAAGAATTAGTATTGGGTGAACTTATTCATGAGGATCATCAAGCCACATTAGCGATCATTAATTGGTTAAGCAACTGTCAAACCAGAAATGAATTTAACCAAGTTTTAGAAACGGCATTAATTCCGCTGCTAAATTGCAGTGGTATATTCTATATGCGGCAAGATGGAGAAAAACAGACGCCGCAATTGTTGGGCAGTATTAATCAGTCTAACTGCTGTCCATATGGTTGGGAACGATTCTTACAACAAGCGGTTCAGATGCAAGTTACTGGAAGCGCCGTAATAAACTCAGTGACTCCGAGATTGGCGACCCATTCATTCCAATGTGACAACCTAAATTATCGGCCTTATCCACTCAGTTCTTTTCAGCAAACGATTGATCGTGGTTGCACGATTGTGACCTTAATAGATGCGCCTGGACAGAACTTAAAACTGTGTTTTTGCCGATTGGATACGTTGCAACAATGTTATAGCCAACGTGATACCGGGTTGCTCAAAATGTTGCAGTCGACTTTGCTACAGACCATTCGATTTATTTTGTTTTGGGAAGAAAGCCTGAGCTGCCAGAAAATAATGGCGAACTGGCCCAATCAGGCCGAGCCAATGGCTATTTTATGCGATGATGACACCACGATCTTTCAAAATATTGCCTTCGAACAAATCGTTCAGAAGGAAGATAATAGATTCCTATCCACCGTATTCTCAGTCATCAGAATTATCAAACAAAAGAAGATGGTATGGCACAGCTTCTTGTCAAAATTAGGCGAACGCTTGTATGAAATCACGCTGACTTTGGTGAATAAGGGCGGTGACAACAGTAAGTGTACCTATTGCCTGCGTTTGTCCAGAATCACCAATCAAGTTGGAAAAATATTTAGTCGATTAAACAGCGTTGGCTTAACTACCCGAGAACTAGAAATTGCCATGCTGATTTACCAGGGTACCTCAACCCGAGAAATCGCCGAACAAATCCACCTCAGCTACCACACCGTGCGCAATTATTTGAAAAGTATTTATAGCAAACTGGGCGTTTCGACGCGTAGTGAGATGTTGGTTTGGGTTGGGTAGTTTTTTGCGCTAATAATGAAGAATGACTCAATTGGGTCATTTTCAATCTTACTCTTTTATTGTAAAAAGAGATTCCATGGTGTTGACTTTCTTTCTATGACTATAAAGTGGATTCTGTTTGCCTATGTATTGATGATAACTGGCTGTGCAATAAACAATAAAGGGTTGACGCAGTTACAATATTTTGAGAATGAAACAAGTTATCTATCTACACAAAAAACATGGGGTGGGTATATCAGTACAGATCATGCTGATCGTGGTTTGACGCTTGGGCATTCAGAAAGAGTAAAGATTTACCCTAAATTGACAAAGGAAAAGGAACTGCCGATCAGAGAGTTAATACAACAAGTTGAAAGTAGCGACTATCTTGAAGTTAGTGCAAGTGAGATTGATTTGGGAGACATACAACCTTTTGCATGGGTTGAGAAGAATCAAGGTGTTATGTTTCATGCAAACCCAACTAAAGTGGGTTTCTCAGTAGGAGTGGAATCCCGAAGTGTATTGCGGTTGCCGCCAGAATTTGATGGTATTTTTATGTTTCATCGATATGAAGATGGCAATATCAAAGCTGGTGCTCAGGGAAGTTTACTAAAAGAAATAATCTCTGAATAAAATAAAGGGGAAATTATGAAGATTTTGATAAATATTGGGCTTATGTGCCTTCTTTTATCTGGTTGTCAAGCGACACATCTTGTATATGTCCATAGCACAACAGTGGGCTTGGATGTTGCTGCCAGTACAGAAGGAACCGGTCGATTTGTTTTTGGTTATGATCGAGATACATACAGCATAATTCCACGTAAACGTAATGATTCGGAAATTGAAAAAATTGAGGAATCAGATGCGATGAGTTTAGCTGCTTTGAGTTGTATTCATGCCGAAGGATTAGATGATGTTCAATTCAAACATTTTGTGTCAACTGGTGTGGCGGCAGTCAAAATCGTACAACAACCAGAAGTATTGGCGCAGATCAATCAGAGTATTCAAGGAAATGGCGATAGATGTTCATAAGCCAGTGATCTAGAAGAAACCGGAAGTACTACTCCAGGAGAAAATTAGACATGTACACAAAAATAAAAATGTATTTGATTCTTTGTCTTTCTTTCTTGTTGGTGGGTTGTGCCAACTCGATGTATTTCTATGAGACCGAAAAAATTTCCTTAACGGTTGAAGCTCGTCCAGATTCATCGCAGCCGGTGCAAGGTAGTCTTGGCATTAAACAGCGTGTTGTTTTAGTTTCTCCAAAGAAAGAAGATGGAGAAGCGCTTTCTGCTATCAGCAGTTTTAATTTTAAAATTATTCCAAAATCCGGAACACCATTTAATCCGGTACTTATTCAAACGGCATTTGTAACCGGAGAAGCTGCATCGCAATTTACTGAGCCGAGAGCTGCAGCAGATGTGGCCAAAGCTATAACGATTTCAGGGACTGCAATCCGAAGTTCGAATGAGGAAATTGCTTGTATTACAGAAAAGGCTAGAGCTAACAACAAACTAGATGAGTTAAAACAACTGGTTAAAAGCAAGGGTTTTGAAGAGCTTTCTGAAAATGATTGGAATGTGTTGATGAGTATTGTTAAGAACACTTGTGGGATATTAGACAAAGCTAATTATGATAGTGGCTTACATAAAGCGCTGCAAGAAGAATTTAATCAATAGTGAGGAATCAATGAGCAAATATAGCCTTAAATTTGAGCTGATCACAGAAATACCCACCGATAACGATTCAGCGAATCGTTTAGCTCGCCAGATGAATGAGAAGTGTGGAGGAGAAGGTTGGAAATTAACCAGTGTTACACCTATTTCTACAGCCAATCTCCCGGGGATGTTATTAACTTTCCAGAAAGAGATAGTTTAGAATCGTTTTGTTTATTGCATACAATTATATAGGTCTGGAAATCTAAGTTTTAGGAGGAGGTTGGAAATGGATAGAACGCAAAAGCTTTCTGAACACTTCACGTTGGGTGAACTTGTAAGATCAGAGACGTCAGAACGGAAAGGCATTGATAATACTCCACCAGAACATATGGTACCGAAACTAAAGAGGCTATGTGAAGAACTATTAGAACCAATCCGGATTCATTTTGGAAAGCCTTTTAGACCAAATAGTGGTTACAGAAGTCCGGAATTAAACCGAGAAATTGGAAGCTCATCAAACTCGCAACACTGCAAGGCAGAAGCGGTAGATATTGAGATAGCAGGAATCAGTAACTATGATTTGGCTGTATGGATTCGAGATAATCTTGACTTTGATCAATTGATATTAGAGTGCTATGAGTCAGGGATACCAAACTCAGGTTGGGTGCATGTGAGCTTAAAAGAAATGCAGGAAATTAATCGAAAGAAGGTAATGACCTATAGCAATCGTTCTTACACTGATGGACTAACAGCATAAATGTCAATAACGGTTGTTTTATATGCAAGCAAAAGTTTTTAAGGAATGCAGTATCAATACGACAAAGGATATTGAAAATGAAAAAATGTGCAATAGTCATAGGCCATAAAAAAACATCTCCAGGCGCCTCTAATAAATCATCAGGGTTAACAGAATTTGTTTTTAATGACAAACTTGCCCAAGATATCGAACAAGAAATCAGTGGGGTTGATATTCAACGTGTGTACCGTCGGACATACAATTCACTACCAAGTGATATTAATGATCTTAATCCTGATTTCATAGTTAGCCTTCATTGCAATGCCTTTGATGGTTCAGTATCGGGGACTGAGGTTCTGTATTACCATCGCTCAACTAAAGGTGAGCGTATTGCAGGTATTTTAAACGAGCATATTATTAATTCTTTGGGGCTAAAAAATAGAGGAATTAAGCCTAAAACTTCAGAAGACAGAGGCGGACATCTTTTGAAAAATACAATAGCTCCTTGTGTAATATCGGAGCCGTTTTTTATAGATAATGATAAAGATGTACAAAAGGCGCTTACTAAGCGGGACCTGTTAGTAAAGGCTTATGCTGACGGGATAAAAGCAATTGCAGAGTCTTTATAGAAGTTATACTAAACCCGGAGATGTATTAAATCTAAGGGTTATAGTCGTTCCATTAAGACCCGCCCAATTTCCTCATCCGTCAAAACAATCGGATTGGTTTTCATACTGCTGCCACGGCAGTTGGCGATAACATGATCCAATCCGGATTCTGTTAGGCCGTAATGCGATAAGCGCGGCAAGTTTAATTCTTTTGTCCATGTTGCCAGCAGATCCACTAGCGCATCATAGGCTAATTTTGGTTTGCTAAAGCGTTTCTCACACAGCAACTCTGCAATTAGCACATATTTTGCCAATGCTTGATTGTCCGGTTCTCGGCTCAACATACTTTCTATATTGATTTTAGTCGCAGTGGCAACTAAGGTGCCGCAAACAATGCCGTGTGGAATCGGGTAAAAGGAGCCTAGCGGAGAAGCCAGTCCGTGCACTGAACCGAGGCCAACTTGTGCCAGTGTGATGCCCGATATCAAGGCGGCATAAGCCATTTTCTCGCGGCATGCTTTGTTTTCCCCATTTTGTTGATAGAGTGGGATTAATGCGTTTTTGGCTGCGTGTAAGCCGCTGATGGTTAGGCCATCAGTGAATGCGTTGGACTTTGTGGAAACGTAAGATTCAATTAGTTGTGTTAAAGCATCCATGCCATTGGCGGCGATGACTTCGGGTGGACAGCTGGTTAATAAGTCCGGGTCGACAATAGCGTATTCGGCTACCAGTTTTTCATGGCGGAACGATTTTTTGAATCCGTTTTCACCGTGTACGCTTAACACCGCGTTTTTGGTTGCTTCACTGCCTGTTCCAGCGGTGGTAGGTACGGCAATGTAAGGAACGGTAGGGCCTTCGTACGGTAATTCAGGGCCGACACCTTCCAAGTAGTCCATGACCGAACGCTGCACTTTTAGTAACCCGGCTATCGCTTTAGCAGCGTCTAATGCGCTGCCTCCTCCTATGCCGATGACGACTGCAAAGGAGCGATCCGCAAGTGCTTGAACTGTTTCATCAATTAATGATGGTGAAGGTTCGTTGGCAACGGTACAGTGTTCCCAGCTAATTGCTTGGTTGTCTAAGTGATCAATTAATTGTTGCCAGTGATGGGTTTTGGTGAATGATGCTGCGCCAGTGACCAATAAAACAGAGTTGCCGTATTGGGTGATAATCTCTGGAAGCTTATGAAAGCAGCCGGAGCTGAACTCGATACGTGGTAATTTGGCAATGGAAAAGTTGAACATTATTTATCGCCTAGTGGGTATAAACCATTGTAGCTGACACCCTGACGTGGTTCGGCCATCCAGTCGGCGACTGTTTCCCGCCACGCGAGATAATGTGCGGTATTTTTATGTGCGGTGGCGTCTTGCTGAGTTTTGTAGGCTTCGTAAAGCACGAATTTTGTTGCTTCGTCTGCTGATTGCAGGATATCAAAACGTAAATTCCCGGGTTCCTGAACGGAGCTTTCGTGATTGAGTCGGCAAGCTTCTTTGAATGCGTCGATGTTTTCCGGTTTGACGGAAACAGACACGATGGTGACGTGCATTGTTAATTCCCTATGAGTAATTAAAAATGGTGACGAAAATCATGAAGTAAGATTATCGCCACCATTGTATAAATCAAGTGCAAATTTTTCAATGCAATATTGGTTTATTCTGTAATCTTCAAATGTGCAATACCTGAATTGATATCTTTATCTTTTGATTCGGAACCTTCAAGTTTAATTTTCAAGCGCAGTTCATTCATGGAGTCTGCATTTCGCAGCGCGTCTTCAAGGCTGATGCTGCCCTTTTCGTAATGCTCGAATAACGCCATGTCAAATGTCTGCATACCCAATTCTTTTGATTTTTTCATGATTTCTTTGATGTTATGCACGTCTCCTTTGAAAATCAAGTCGGAAATCAATGGTGAATTGAGCATGATCTCTATCGCAGCAACACGACCTTTACTATCTTTTTTAGGGATTAATCGCTGTGCAACTAATGCTTTGATGTTTAATGATAGATCCATTAATAATTGTGCGCGGCGCTCTTCTGGAAAGAAATTGATGATGCGATCAAGTGCTTGGTTGGCACTGTTGGCGTGTAAGGTTCCCATACATAGATGGCCAGTTTCAGCGAAGGCGATGGCGTGTTCCATGGTTTCACGGTCGCGTATCTCACCAATTAGAATAACATCTGGCGCTTGCCGCAAAGTGTTTTTTAGTGCGGCTTCCCAGGAATCGGTGTCGACGCCGATTTCACGTTGCGTGATGACACAATTAATGTGTTCATGAACATATTCAACCGGGTCTTCAATGGTGATAATGTGGCCATGACTGTTTTGATTACGATGGCCGATCATCGCTGCCATTGAAGTGGATTTACCTGAACCCGTGCCACCGACAAAAATAACTAGCCCACGCTTGCTCATTACGACTTCTTTTAAAATTGGCGGTAGATTGAGATCATCAAAATTTGGGATCTGTGTGGTAATGGTGCGCAATACCATACCGACACGTTGTTGTTGCACAAAAGTACTGACACGAAAACGCCCGATACCTGGTGGATTAATTGCAAAGTTACATTCTTGCGTTTTTTCAAATTCATCCGCCTGTTTATCATTCATGATTGCACGCCCCAGCTCGGCAGTGTGTTGTGGCGATAATGACTGTTGTGCGACTTGTGTCATTTTCCCATCAATTTTAATTGCTGGCGGAAATCCGGCGGTAATGAACAAATCGGATGCATTCTTGCTGAGCATTAAACGCAGCAAATCGTGCATGAATTTTGTCGCCTGCTCTCTATCCATTCGAACTTCTCCTTTTGGGCCGTGTGTTAACGTTTATGCGCGGAAATTATCTTTATTCATAGCTTTGCTGCGTGCCTCACCAACGGCAACAATATTTCGATTGACCAGGTCGGTTAGGTTTTGGTCCAGTGTTTGCATGCCGACACCTTGGCCGGTTTGAATGGCTGAGTACATTTGTGCAATTTTGGCTTCACGAATTAAGTTACGAATGGCGGGAGTACCGATCATAATTTCATGTGCGGCTACACGTCCTTGTCCGTCTTTGGTTCTCAGTAGCGCTTGTGAGATAACCGCACGTAGCGATTCTGATAACATAGCGCGCATCATTTCTTTCTCTTCAGCTGGAAAGACATCAATAATACGGTCGATTGTTTTAGCTGCTGAGCTGGTATGAAGGGTGCCAAACACCAGGTGACCTGTTTCGGCAGCCGTCATGGCTAGTCGAATGGTCTCCAGGTCACGCATTTCACCGACCAGAATAATGTCCGGGTCTTCACGTAACGCTGAACGTAATGCATTTGAAAAACTGTGTGTGTCACGTCCAACTTCACGTTGGTTGATCAAACATTTTTTGCTTTCATGCACAAATTCTATCGGGTCTTCAAGGGTCAGAATGTGGCCATATTCATTTTCATTAATATCATTGATCATCGCCGCTAGCGTGGTGGATTTTCCTGAACCGGTTGGCCCGGTTACCAACACGACGCCACGCGGTTGCTTGGCAATTTCTTTGAAGATATTGGGCGCTTTTAGGTCTTCCAGGGTTAAAACTTTTGATGGAATGGTCCGCATGACCGAGGCGGCACCTCGTTGTGTATTGAAAGCATTGACACGAAAGCGAGCCAGATTAGGTACTTCAAAAGAAAAATCACATTCCAGATTTTCTTCATAGAACTTACGCTGACCGTCATTCATAATGTCGTAGATCATGCTATGCACTTCTTTATGATCCATTTCAGGTAAATTAATCCGTCGTATTTCACCGTGAACGCGGATCATTGGGGGCATTCCGGAAGACAGATGTAAGTCTGAAGCGTTATTTTTTACGACAAAAGCGAGCAATTCTACGATGTTCATTGTGAGATTCCTTTGTGGTAAATAATTCTAAAATCCTCTGTTGGTCATGTAATGATATCTAATCTAATGAAATAAAACTGTAACTATTCAGCTCACCCCTAGAATTCATCAATTTTGTGTTACAAAATGATCATTTATATGGCTAATTTCACATTTTTTGCCTTGAACTGATGAATTGTCGGGGCGATCAGAACAGTTGCCACAATATGTAGAATAGTTACATAAAACTAATTATTCATCCACTTTAAGCGGTGAGGCGCGCTATGAGGATTATAGGATAATCCTAAAATCCTCAGTTGATCGCTTCAGAAATATCTAGTCTTGTGAAATAAAACAAATATTTTGTCAAATGCCACACACCCTTCAGGTGAGTTACGCTATGATGCTTATAGCACACTGTTCTTTATCTTTTGCTGCGTTGCACTTCGTTGTAATAACTAGTTATTACTCCTCACTGCGCCTTGCCAAAAATAAACAACAATGCACTCTAAGCACCATCCAACTGAGGATTCTAG
>JAJFJJ010000005.1 GCA_021774195.1 Nitrosomonas sp.
TCGCAACCACGGATGACTGAAATGGGCACACTAACCCCTTGTTCTCGTTGCCCACGAATATAAGAGATTAATACCACGCCATTCAAGACAGCGATTCCCCACAGTGCAATAAAACCGACCGAAGCCGGAACAGATAAATACTCTCCAGTAATGAATAGACCCATGATGCCGCCAATGGAAGCAAAAGGCAGAACCATAATAATTAATGAAGCCAGTTTGATCGAGTTAAACAGCATAAATAATAGGAAGAAAATTGCTGCCACGGTAATCGGTACAATGACAGAAAGTCTTGCCATGGCGCGTTCCATGTTCTCAAATTGGCCACCCCACTCAAAGTAATAGCCTTCAGGTAACGTGATTTCTTGTGCAACCCGCTCTTGCAGTTCTTCTACAAATCCACCCATGTCACGTTCATGCACATTGGCACCAACAACCACGCGGCGCTTGGCAAATTCACGATTAATTTGTGCCGGTCCGTCAACCACTTTGATCTCGGCAACAGAGTCTAGTGGAATCAACGCACCGCCCGGCACCATGCCGCCATTACTTCCAGGAAGTTTCTCCGGCGTGCGCAACAACAGGTCGCGAATCGCATCCACATTGTCACGGAATTCTACTGGGAAACGTAACATCAAGGAGAATCGGCGCTCGCCTTCAAAAACAGTGGTGATTTCTTTGCCACCAACGGCCGTTCGGATCAGCTCATTGACATCGGCCACGTTAATACCATATCGGGCAATCGCATCACGATCAATGTCAATGGTCAAGGATTGTTGCCCGGACAAACGCTGAATACGAATATCCCTTGCTCCAGGCACGGTTCTAATAATGCGCGCTAATTGCTCAGACAGGATACGCAATTCTTCTAAGTCATCGCCGAAGATTTTAACCGCAACCTGAGAACGTACACCGGTGACCATTTCATCAACCCTTTGTGCAATCGGTTGTGAGATGACGATACTAACCCCCGGCAATACGGACAATACTTCCCGGATATCTGCATCTACTTCATCCTGGGTCCGACCGGAATTAGGGTCCAGTGTGATGATTGGATCGGACTCATGCGGTCCTGCCGGATCTGCAGGTGATTCGCCCCGACCAAGTCTGGAAACGACACTCTCTACTCCCGGGACGGCAGCGATGAGCCTCATCGCCTCGTTCTCTACTTTGAGTGAGTTCTCTAATGAAATAGACGGTGCACGAATAATCACAGGCGTTAGCGCTCCTTCTTTCATAACCGGAATGAACGACGTCCCAAGAAGTGGAAACAGGATAAACGAGACTCCCAGCAATGCCGCTGCAACGGTAATGGTAGATTTCTCATTGGCCAATGCTTTGTTTAGTAACTTACGATATTTTTCCTTCAGATAGGCAATAACCGGGGTGTCATGATCGGCGCCACCCTTTAGAACATAAGCACACAGTACCGGAGATAACGTCAGTGATATAAACAGCGAAACAGCCAACGCAATCGCGATGGTATAGGCCAGTGGGCTGAATGTTTTGCCTTCCATACCTTCTAACGTCATTAAAGGTAAGAACACCAAAATAATGATGGAAATACCAAAAATAAGTGGGGTACCGATTTCAACTACGGCATCAAGTATGACTTGCAGTTTTTCTTTTAACGTGTCGCCCGCATGACCCAGGCGGTGATAAACGTTTTCAACCACCACAACGGTCGAGTCGACCATGAGACCAATGGCAATCGCCAGTCCTCCCAGCGACATTAAATTGGCTGATATCCCTTGATGATTCATCACCATAAAGGTCACCAGTGGCGCAACCAGCAAGGTCGCCACGACAATTAAGCTGGAGCGGACATCTCCCAGGAAAACAAATAGGATAATGATGACCAGAATAATACCTTCAATCAGTACCTTGATCACCGTCCATAACGCAGCATCGACTAGATCAGAGCGGTCATAAAAAGGAACAATATGCAGGCCGCCGGGTAACAGGTTGCGTTCATTGATGTCAGCAACTTTCTCTTGAATGCGTGTCACAATTTCTTTGGCGTTACCGCCACGCAGCATCATCACAATACCGCCTGCCGATTCGGTATAGCCCCCTTTCATCAATGTACCTTGACGAACTTCACCGCCAAATTTTACTTCTGCAACGTCTCGGACAAATACCGGTACGCCATCAATTTCTTTGAGTACAATGTTTCTAACGTCATCTAGTGTCTGGATCAAACCATTCGTACGCACCAGATACTGCTCGGCATGCAGTGACAGAATATTTCCGCTGGCATTGGAGTTGTTATCTTCAAGCGCACGATCAACCTGTGATAACGTCAGATCATAATGACGCAATCGTTCTGGGTTAATCAGGACGTGGTATTGCTTTTTGTGACCACCGAGAGAATTGATCTCAGCCACCCCTTGAATGGAGCGTAACATCGGACGCACGACCCAATCTTGGATGGTGCGTCGCTCGGTTAATTCTTCTACAGTCAGTTCACGTGTGCCGTCATTAGGGTGATCTAAGGTATATTGATAGATTTCACCCAGGCCGGTGGATACCGGCCCCAATTCTGAATGAACATCATCGGGTAATTGCGCCCTGACACCAATAAAACGTTCCATCACCAGTTGCCGGGCAAAATACACGTCTGTGTCATCAGTAAAGACCAGTGTGATGATGGACAACCCGCTTTTGATCAATGAACGCATTTCGACCAGGTTCGGTAGTCCTGTCATGGCAATTTCTGTCGGGACGGTAACCAGCCGTTCGATTTCTTCTGCGCTACGGCCTAGTGCTTGACTGGCCACCTGAACTTGAACATTGGTGACGTCTGGAAAAGCGTCTACGGATAACTGAGTGGTTGCGCGTAGCCCAAAAGCAAACAGGATCAGTGCAATAACAACGACGATTAGTCGTTGCTTGAGCATGTTTTGTACGAGTGAATACAACATAGGATTATCCTAAACTCCTCAGTTGAATGGTGTTTAGAGTGCGTTGTTGTTTCTTTTTAGCAAGGCGCAATGAGGCGTAATAACGCGTTATTGCAACGAATTGCAACACAGCAAAAATGAAACAACAACGTGCTATAAACATCATAGCGTGGTTTATCCAATAGGTGAATGTCATATTCAAATCATTATTTTTAATTTTATAAGGCTAGTTGTTTTTATAGCGATCAATTGAGGAATTTAGGATCATTCCAGTTCCACGAGTCTGCGCTCGTTATCGATATCAAACGCACCGTCGACGACAATGTGCTGCCCAACTGAAAGACCTGAAATGAGCGGGCGTAAATTACCGATTTCAGGCGCTAAGTCAACCGGTACACGACGATAGGTATAGTTTCCTTCATCAAGATACACATAATCTTCGTTCGCTTCGCGGACAATCGCTGATTCCGGAATCACAAGTTGTTCCTGGGGGGTTTCCGTAATGCGCATAGAAGTCAGCATGGAGGGTTTCAGTTTTCGGTCAGCATTATCAACCACGGTTCGAACCATAACGGTTCGTGTCAGTGGGTTAACCGTGTCGGAAACATAGACAATTACGCCGTCGAGTGTAACATTACCCAGTGCAGGCACTTGAATTTCCACGTGTTGATCGACTTCGACATTGGTAGCGATATGTTCCGGTACGTCACCGACTGCCCAGACGGTGGATAAATCAGCAATCTTAAATAGTTGATCGGATGGTTGAACGACCTGGCCTGCGACAACATTACGTCCAATCACGGTACCGCTCTTGGAGGCAGTAATCGCGACAGATGGAAGAATCTGTCCACGTTTGACTAAGTCATTAACGGCGCTTTTATAAACGCCTAATAATCGCAATTGATCTTCTGCTGCGCTGAGTTCGGCGCGTGAGACTTGTAATTCAGCCTGGCGGCGTTGTAATTCAGCTGTGCCAATCACGTCCGCATCCAATAATAACCGGGCACGTTTTGCGGCACGTTCATTGAGTACTGTCAGAGAATGGGCACGGAGGTAGGCCAGTTGTGCTTTGGTTAGTTCGGGACTGGAGATGCTAGCGAGTGTCGTGCCAGCATCAACATTGTCACCCAACTTGGCCGTCACTTCGACAATACGACCTGTTACGTTAGCGCCAACACGGATCAGTTTCTGTTCATCAACTTTGATTTGACTGGGAACTTGTATTTTGTCTGCCAAACTGCTCAAATCAAGTTCTTCGACTTGAATTCCTTTTGCCATTTCAGGGCTGAGCGTGATTGTATCGGGGGTTTCCAACTCGTTGATATCGGACTGTTCCGATCCATCATTGTCTGCCCCATTACTGCAGGCTACTGTCAGGAAAACAATGATTAAGACACAGAAGTTGATACGGATTGGGAATTTCATTCGCTAAATTGCTCCTTGGGATAATGGGCGCGCAGCCGATCGATTTCTGCCGCAGCAGCTTGCAATTCGAAGCGTGCTTGCAGTAATTCAGCCAGCACGTTGCGCAGCACGCGTTGGGTATCCAGTACTTCTATGAAGCCACGTTCGCCCAGACGGTAGGCTGTTTGCGCGATGCTGAGTGCCAATCTGGCTTCTGTCACGATGCCGCCTTCAAACATTTCTACCCGACGGCGCGCAATTTGTTTGGCTTGCCAGGCTGCTTCTAGTTGCTGACCAACTTCAAAACGGCGATATTCCAGTGTCTCACGGACGCGGGCAGAGTCAAAAATAGCGCTGTCGATTTCACCACGGCGGCGATAGAACAATGGAATTTCTAAGTTGACACCGGCCGTGTTGGAGGCAAACTGGGCATCTTGGTAGTTACTGTACAAGATGTTGACAGAAGGCAAAACCGCAGCCTTTTCTTGACTGATGCGGAGTTTTGCACGGTCTTGTTCGGCTTCCAGGCGTTGGATGTCCGGATTAATATTCGGTATTTCTTGGCGCAGGGTTTCTAGCGGCGGAAAGGTGACCGGATCGGTCAGTTCTGCTTCGATTGTAAAGTCATTTTGTAGTGCGCCTGCGGCCAGTTGGATGAGTACGACGCGGGCGCGTTCGGCATTTAAGTTGGCCGCTTCCATGCGACTGGCTGCGCTGAGTACTTCTGTATCAGCTCGAATTAATTCAAAGCGTGCAGTTTCACCAACTTCAACACTCACTTTAATACGACGTTGAATTTCTTTCATCAAGTCGTGAATGCCGGTTTCCATTTCCGCTTGTTCTTGCCGCAGCAGCAGTTCATAGGCGCTGACACGCAAACGGGCCGCTAAATCAGCGCGTACTTGATCAAATACGGCTTCGCTGGCATCAACATTCGCTTCAGCTGAGCCAATACGGGCTGAACGTAAAAAAGGGTTCTCAATCGGTTGACTGACCGTGACTTGCCGTTGCGTCCCTGCAGGTCCTGTTAAAGATTCCGGTAAGCGCCGACTGTCCGGACCCGCCATAAACGTCACTTGAGGGTTAGGTAATGCACTCGCACTAACAACGCCTGATTCCGCAATGTTAACTTGCGAGCGCGCCGCCCGTACCAGCCCATTGGCTTCTAAACCCAGTTGCTGCAAGGCCGGTATCGTTAGCTTATTCGGTTCTTCTACCAATTCGGCAGTTGAATTCGTCGATGAGAAAAATAGTAGCAGTAAACTTACTAATAAATAACTTGTGGAATTGTTCCGCATGCCGCCTGTCTTTTGTGGGTCCAAGGATTCTGACGTTAACGATATATTCTATCAGGAACTTTAACTTGCATGATGATAGAGTAAAAAGATTTTATCACTCAAAACTCAAGAAATTACCGATTTATTTATAATTACACCTTGATCTTTATTTTCAATCTCCAAGATAGGCCATAATCGCATTTCTATTCTCCCTCTTTTGTTAGACAATCCAAATTAACACATGAAGATTTAACTATACAAAACTCAATATGAACACAAACTGAACAAGAAATATAAAAGTTATGTCACGCTTTCTTAGCAAGCGCTGTATTCTCTTGTGTCACCCGTCAAATTAGCGCCAATCTTGTTTTGTCGCTAATTTATTCTGGATAAAATTGGCAAGCTAAACAAAGGTGCTGCACTCAAGCTAATTTATGGATGCCTCTAAAAATTCGGATTTCTAAACAAGACAAGGCGAGAACAAAAAATATTAACGCAGCATATAACTGATATGTAAGGAGATATTTTTTGTGAGTAACGCAGTATTCTGATGAAACGGGGTAAGCAGGCAATCCGCTTTGCGGATGCTCGCAAATATGGATTTGTAGAGGTGCCCTTATGGCAACTGATACTATTCCAAGCACGGACAGTAATAAGATACAAACACGGCTGTTTGTGAGATCGTTAACCTACACCACTCAATCGATTTTGGTCGTGGCTCACTATTTCCTCGTGCTATCGTACTTTCGGCATTAAGCTTGAACGCCGACTAACAATTTAAAGTGACTTAGCCAAAAAAATCCCTACCGCAAGCAGTAGGGAGTAAAGGGCCTCGTCATAAAACTGTAAATAACATATAAATAATATGTCAGAAAAGCTAACTCAAATAAAACTTTATCAACACTGCATATTCAATCTACTTTCATCATTTTGTTGGATCAAAACAAACTAATTAATAATATACAACACGCTGAACATATCTAAATTAGCAATCAATAAGACAATTTACCTTTATTTGTTTCCTGAAGCAGTGATTTATGTCACATTAACTAATAATCTAGTGAATAATTGGCTAATAACAAAAAAACATTCTAATTTCTTTTCAATTTCGGCTATCTTATAAAATGGTAGACAACATAAAAGCCAAAAAGATCTATTAATTAAATTTATTAGATCAACTTATCAAATTAAAAAATAAATATGACTAAACCTGAACAACACGATATTGAAATATCGACTGAAGAAAAATACGAAACACGTGACGAACCAATTCAAACAGTTCGGCTTAATGACAATTGTCGTGTCACAATGCTTGGCACTGCTCATGTTTCAAAAGCCAGTGCTGACAAAGTTCAAGAATTAATCGCCACGGGTGAATATGATGCAGTTGCCGTTGAGCTCTGCCCCAGCCGCCACAAGTCGATTGTCGACCCCGATGCCATGGCCAGAATGGATTTATTTCAGGTGATTAAACGCGGGCAAGCCAGTATGGTTGCTGCTAGTCTGGCTTTAGGGGCATTTCAACAGCGTATGGCCGAACAATTCGATATTGAACCCGGTGCCGAAATGCGTGTTGCTATTAAAGACGCCCAGCAGGCCAAATTACCAGTGGTGTTAATTGACCGCGAAATTGGCACGACTTTAAAGCGTATTTATCACAATGTTCCTTGGTGGAAGCGGCTCAATTTATTTAGCGGCCTCATCGCCAGCGTAATTAGTAAGGAAAAAGTCAGCGCCGAAGAGATTGAACGCTTGAAAGAAGGCGACGTGCTGGAAAGCACCTTTTCACAATTCGCCGAAGATGAAAAAGATCTATTTAATCCATTAATTAGTGAGCGCGACGAATATATGTCGGCTCGTCTAATTAAGGAATGCCAAGAAAATGGCTATCAGCATGTACTAGCTGTTGTAGGTGCTGGACATATGAATGGTATGGCAAAGCAAATTGAAGAAAAAATAATCACCAGCCCAGATGAAAAAATCGCTCAACTCGACACTATTCCCGAATCATCCAGCTGGTTTAAATTCCTGCCTTGGATTATTGTCGGTTTAATTCTCACCGGCTTTGTCATCGGTTTTATGCGCAGCCCGGAAATTGGCACAGCCATGATTCTTGATTGGGTATTAATTAATGGTGGTTTATCCGCATTAGGCGCAGCCATCGCGTTTGCCCACCCGCTCACTATCATGACCGCCTTTTTGGCTGCTCCGTTAACTTCATTGAACCCAACAATCGGTGCCGGTATGGTCGTTGCAGCAGCAGAAACTTATTTACGCAAACCCAAAGTTGCTGACTTCAAAAAACTCAGAAGCGACACAACCAGTCTAAAAGGTTGGTGGAACAATCAGGTCACTCGCATTCTATTAATTTTCATCCTATCAACAATGGGTTCAGCCGTTGGTACTTATGTTGCAGGGTTTCGAATATTTGAACGTTTGAGTACCGGTTAAACGACCCATGTTCGGCTTCTTTGAACGCTTAGCAGATCCGTTTCCACCAATTCATCCCACGGAGCCACCTAAAGGGCTATATCAATTTTGCCGCCATTACACCAGAGGCATAGAGCCCTATCTGGTATTTATGGCCATTTTGACCACCTGCCTGGCTATCAGCGAAGCCATGTTATACAGCATTCTCGGCCAATTAGTCGATTGGCTGGCGACAAAAGATACACAGCATTTTCTGTCAGATGAATGGCAAACGCTATTGATTATGTCGGTGTTCATTCTGATTGTTATTCCAATCATTGTGCTGTTGCATTCGCTGGTCATCCATCAAACTCTGATGGGTAACTTTCCCATGCGAGTTCGTTGGCTATCCCACCGTTATTTACTTAATCAAAGTTACACGTTCTTTCAGCATGAATTCAGTGGCCGGATTGCCACCAAAGTGATGCAAACAGCACTTTCGGTGCGTGAAACAGTCATGAAACTGCTGGATGTGATCCTATTTGTGACGGTTTATCTGATCACAACCCTCTTTTTAGTTGCTAGTGCCGATTGGCGTTTATGTTTGCCGTTACTGGCCTGGCTGACAGCATACATCACGATCTTGTCGCATTTCGTGCCTCAATTAAAACGTATTTCTACCTTACAAGCCGATGCGCGTTCATTGGTGACCGGACGGATTGTTGACAGCTATACCAACATCCTAACACTGAAACTTTTTTCACAAAGCGAACGTGAATCCGCCTATGTTAAAACAGGCATGCAAGAATTTATGTCTACAGTGCACCCGCAAATGCGTCTAGCAACCTGGCTCAACATCTGGGTTTGGGCTATTAACATGTTATTGGTATTTGTTACCGGCGCATTGGGGATTTATTTGTGGCTGAATGGCGCTATCGGCCCCGGTGCTATTGCAATTGTCATGAGCCTCGCCATTCGCCTGACCGGCATGTCGCACTGGGTGATGTGGGAAGTTAACAACCTATTTGAAAATATCGGCACAGTACAAGACGGGATCAATACGCTGTCCAAACCACAACATGTCACCGATATACCACAAGCAAAGACACTACAAGTCCAACAAGGATTAATTGAGTTCCATCATGTCGGTTTTTCTTATCACCCAAACGACCCGCAAGAATCCCGAATCTTCGATAACCTCAATATAGCCATCCAGGCCGGCGAGAAAGTCGGCATTGTCGGCCGCTCAGGAGCGGGAAAGTCAACTTTTGTAAATTTGCTGTTACGCTTTTACGACACGCAACAAGGCAATATTACTATTGACGGCCAAAATATCAGCCAAGTTACACAGGATAGTCTACGCGCGAATATCGCCATGGTAACGCAAGATACATCGTTGCTGCACCGCTCAGTACGTGAGAATATCCTGTTCGGTAAACCCGATGCCACTGAGGCAGAAATGATCGCTGCTGCTAAACAAGCGCAGGCGCACGAATTTATCCAGACACTTAAAGATATTAAGGGGCGAACCGGCTACGAGGCACATGTCGGTGAACGCGGCGTCACACTTTCCGGCGGCCAACGCCAACGCATCGCCATCGCACGCGTGTTATTGAAAAATGCCCCTATCCTGGTACTGGATGAAGCGACCTCCGCGCTAGACTCTGAAGTAGAAGCGGGCATACAACAAAGCCTCTATCAGCTCATGCAAGGCAAAACTGTCATTGCCATCGCGCACCGTTTATCCACCATTGCTGCAATGGATCGGCTAATCGTATTTGATCAAGGAGAAATTGTAGAACAAGGCAGCCACGCCAAACTAATCGCCAACAATCAGCTCTACGCACAGCTGTGGAACCATCAATCTGGCGGGTTCTTAGGATTATTGAATAATGATGACTCGTAACTATTCAGCTTACCCCTAGAATTCACCATTTCTATGTTACAAAATAATCTTGCGCAAGTGGGTAAGTATTCTAATGTGAGCTATGCTACAGTCAACCGGGCGGTTAAAAAGTTGGAAAAGAAAGGATTAAAGTATCAAATGTCAGACCCTGAATTTTTCAATCAATGGCCCACAAGGAATACAACCCTCTTGTCGCAATTCAAATTGCTTTGGCGGGTGGGGCCCATGAAATATGGGGCGAGTAGTTACGTTATTTTTTTCTAGCTGTGTTAAACACTTATTTCCTATGAATGTTTTTTTTATTTCTTCAGAGGCTAGTCCGTTAGCAAAAACTGGTGGTTTAGCCGATGTGATTGGCGCATTGCCACAGGCACTGCATACATGCAAACATACACTGACTGTCGTAATGCCCTATTATCGACAGGTTGTTGATGCCACCAATATCAACATAACACCAATCAAAAAAAACATCTCCATCTGGGCTGACGGTACTAACCGAAACTGTCCTGTTCACCAGCTTTATCTAGCCGGGGTCACATTCTTGCTTGTTGAACAAGATGATCTATACAATCGTAAAGGTTTGTACGGCACTACAGATGGTGAATACGAAGACAATTTTTTACGTTTTGTACTGTTTAATCGAGTCGCATTGGAATTAGCCGCACAATCGTCTGAAAATGTTGATATTTTGCACTGCCACGATTGGCAGACAGGATTTATTCCATTATTGCTGCGTTCTCAATACGGGCATTTTCCTAAGCTTGCTCAGACAAAAACCGTATTCACCATTCATAACCTTGCGTATCAAGGAATTTTCCCTGCCGAGTGGATGAGACGAATGGGTATTCCAACCCACCATTTCCATCATGATGGTTTTGAATTTTACGGTCAAATCAATTGTATGAAGGCAGGTATTATGATGGCAGATGCCATCACAACGGTTAGTGAAACTTATGCCAAAGAGATCCTGACCCCTGAGTATGGCTGTCATCTAGATGGTTTTTTGATCCGCCATCAATCCAAACTCAGTGGTATTGTAAATGGCATTGATATCAATGTATGGAATCCCGCCAATGATCCCTTAATTCCTCATACCTTTAGCACAAAAAAAATTGCAGGAAAAAAGAAATGTAAGCTGGCATTGCAAGCTTTTTGTGGGTTGCCGTTATCAGAGTCTACTCCTTTACTAACACTCATTTCACGTTTGGCGGAACAAAAAGGAACCAGTCTTTTACTGCCCAATATAGAAGCATGGATGAATCAGGGTATGCAATTAGTCATACTCGGCTCGGGGGATCTGGAAATAGAAAAATCGCTTAAGAAACTCGCCACAAAATACCCGAGTAATTTATTTTTTATGAGTGGTTTCAACGAACCCTTGGCACATAAAATATATGCTGGTGGTGATATATTTTTAATGCCATCACTTTTTGAGCCCTGTGGTTTGGGACAATTAATTGCCATGCGCTATGGCAATATACCTGTAGTGCGGTCGACGGGCGGTCTTTGTGATACCGTAATCGACTATAACGTATCAAACAAACAGGCAACTGGTGTACAATTTTTAGATGCAACAGCAAAAGCACTTAATAATGCTGTAAATGAAACCATTGCTTTATTCCAAAAACCTGTTGTTTGGTCACGGCTTCGCAATAATGCTCTAAGACGTGATTCCTCTTGGGATCGTTCGGCATTATTGTATGCCCAGCTATATACCGATCTGATTAAAAAATGACTACCGTATTGGCCGCAGATGTCGGCGGCACCAATATACGCTTAGCAATTGTTAGCGATAAAGGCGTAATTCTTGAAGCAGTTAGCACACCTGCGCACTTTTCAAAACGAGATATTTCAGCAAAGAAGCTTTTGTCAACACTTGCATCTGCTTTTCTTGATTTTCTTGATGATAAAACCAATGTGACGGCTATTGGTATCGGTTTTCCTGGATTTTTTCTTGGAAATTCGGGTGTATTGTCATCATCACCCAACCTGCCTATGTTAAAAGAGATTGATCTTGGTAAAGCGCTTTCAAACACGCTAGGGTTGCCCGTTGTGGTGCAAAACGATGCACTTTGTGCTGCCATTGGCGAACATCGGTTTGGGGCTGGCATGGGCAGATCAAACATAATTCACATCACCTTGGGAACAGGAATTGGCGCTGGTTTGATTTTGAATAACTTACCCTATACTGGTGAAGACGGCATGGCGATGGAATTTGGACATTTATGCATTAACCCCGATGATCATGCACGCGTGTGTGGCTGTGGCAATACCGGCTGCTTGGAAGCCTATGCCTCAGCATCGGCCATTGTTTCCCAATTTGAAGAAAAAAGTGGTACTCAGATGGAAGCCAAAGAAATATACCAGTATAGTCTAAATGGCAACAAACAAGCTAAAGAGATATTACTTGCTGCGGGAGCATATCTTGGTGCAGCTATTGCTGAAGTCGTTAAAATATTAGATATTCGCTATGTCACCATTAGTGGTGGCTTATCTGCTGCATGGCCCATACTTCACCCTGTTCTTATGAAGCATCTAAATGCCAGAGTTATCCCGCCCTTAAAAGGGAAAATAACGGTTGTACGCTCACAATTGGATGACAAGGCCGGACTATTGGGTGCTGCTGCCCTTGCTTTTGATATTAAGCAACTGAGATAGTTTTATAAGTATGTTCGCCAGAAGCCACATTAGATCCACGCTCATTGATGAGTTTTTCGATGGTATCGAGATTGTCATAAGTAATGGGCCTTTAGAGATGCGAGAAAAAGTGAATTATGAAACAGATAGTTGCAGTCTATTCATGAACTTGGAACGGCAATCAATCTATTGCGGCTTCCAACATTTCGATGGCGGCTCTTTCGAATGGGTCAACATTTTTCTGGGTGGCCACAATACGTTTGGCGTACTCGGTAATATCGCGCAGTCTGTCAATATCTCCGCCCGCTTTCATGTCTCTAAGAATCCGTTTAAATTCTTTACTATCTGGTGTGCCAAGGGTTTTAATTGCCTCGTCAAGTTCATTGCCATCAAGCTCAGCATCATGACACCTAAGTTTAATGTAGTCTGCAACAATCTTTCTCTCAGCTTCAGCATGCGCCCATCAGCACGGCAAACGAATACAAGGAGGTACACAGGCATCATCTCACGTCCGATAGCCTTCCACACTTTCCCTGCCTCACCATTGTCATATTGTCCGATAGCATGCTGCGCAACGCTTTCGACAACTTCTCCGGTATCAAGATCAACGGCGCTTTGAATTCGGTCATCGATAAAGGAACGATGAGCGCCACGCAAGTTACAATGGGCGTCTACAGCTAACATACCGTTGTCGTCATGGGCGCGTTTAATATCAATATCTCGCTCTGTTGTAAGGCCACGTTGGTCGGTATAAGTTATGCGGTAACGACCTTTAGCCGGAACCATGTTTGCTTTGTAGAAATCAAAACGCTCCCAGTTGTCTTTCTCCTCGGGAACAATATCATCATCATTATAGTTGCCGCTTGTGGACGCAGAGACTTTTTCTATTGGTACGAGGACTTCCGGTTGAGTTACACCCTTACTTTTCTGTGGTTTTTTCTGTGTGAATTTGGAAGTTGCTCCTTCTACAAGTTTGACAATACCCCATATAGCAGCAAGGAAGATAATAACGACAATAGCTATATCCATTATTATCCCGTATTTATCGGATGACTACAGATGTTTACATAGTCGCGCAAATTTGACAAGCTCGCTCAATCACGAACACCGGGGTCTAGATATGTAGGCTATGAATCTAGACCCCGGCCGTTGCCACACAATTAAGTTATGTGTCCTCAGAACCTCATTCTGAGAAGGGCTTTATCTGCGGTTTTTAAACTGGCTTTATTTTCGATCAGGAAATTATAAAGACGATCCATATCTAAATCTGCTTCTGGAAGATATACGAGCCTCATTTATCCATATTCTGTGCGAGGGTTCGCGCTTCCCCAATCATTTTATCCATCTTAGCAGACATAGCTTCTTGGGAAACACATTTCACAACAAGTAATTTACACATGAAAGGAGGTAGGAATTAGGGGACAGACCATGTTTATTCTAATTTCGGTGATTCTCGGTTAATTGTGGTCTGCCCCTAATTCCCTATTTTATTTTCTTCTTTGCCATATACTTTGATTTTGGATTAACATCAATCGTTTGTAACTTTGGAACAAGCACAACATCCATATCTTCCATGGGTATTGCTCCAAGCAATACTTCAGATTCGCCAGGAAGTACCGCTGCATTACAGCTTGTTGTTCTGTTCTTAAAATTCAGAATTAAAGGGCCGACTACCAGCATATTTTGTATAGAACCATCTGCCAGCTCTGCTTCTATAGTATCAACGACAGGCAAATCAAGTTGGGATTTGATGTGCTCGTTGACACACATCATATAGGCGCCACTATCAACTAAAGCTGATACATTAATCCTCTTAATGTTCTTTTCACTAATGTGGCCTTTTCGTGCTAAAGCAACATCCTCAGCACTAACTAACTCTATGTCTGCGTATATAAGTCCCATTTGCTTACCTTCAATATTTACTTGACGTGGTTAATTCTAACCTAGATCCTGCAAGTAATTACACACAAAACATTAGGTGACGACACAAGGCTTCATGTCTTACACGCTGTTATCGGCAATATCAGAGAAGCTGTGGAGCCCTTCTTGGCGTTTTCGTTCAGGCACTATTTAGCCTGAACTGGCACCAATTTCCAGATTTCCCGGTTATAGTCGTGCATCGTCCGATCTGTAGAAAATTTACCGCTATAAGCTGTATTCAGAATACTCATACGCTGCCATTTTGGTTTATCCATGAAATCACTGGCTGCTTTCTGCTGTGCATCGACAAACGAACGGAAATCAGCGGCCACCAGCCATGGATCATGTGGACTACGTATGGCATCAACAATTGGCCGAAATAATCCCTGTTCTGACCGACTAAACTCATCCTGTTCCAGTGATTGCATAACCTGTTGAAAGTCCTTGTCATTGGCAATAATTTTTCCGGGATCGTACTGGCCTCGAATTGTCTCAACCTCTTTGGCATTCAAGCCAAATAGATAAAAGTTCTCATCACCGACCTCTTCTCTTATCTCAATGTTGGCGCCATCCAGCGTCCCTATAGTTAGAGCACCATTCATCATAAATTTCATATTACCGGTTCCAGATGCCTCCTTGCCCGCAGTTGATATTTGCTCTGATAAATCTGCCGCAGGCGCAATAATCTCCATAGCAGATACACGGTAATTGGGATAAAACGCGACGCTGAGCAAACCCTGTGTCGCCGGGTCATTATTAATAACCGTTGCTACATTGTTAATAAGCTTGATGATTTGTTTGGCCATATAATAACCAGGTGCTGCCTTACCACCAATTAAAACACAGCGCGGCGTCCAATTTTTAATATCGTTTGATTTAATTCTGTGATACAAATGGATGATATGCAACACATTCAATAGCTGCCGCTTATATTCATGAATGCGTTTTACTTGAATATCAAACAGCGCGTCTGGATTAAATATGACACCACAGATATTTTTAACATCCTCAGCTAGCCGCACCTTATTTTGACGTTTGCATTCCTCCCAGGATTTTTGAAAATCAGCATCCTCCGCATACTCAGCAAGTTTTTTCAATTGCGCCAAATCCGTAATCCATTGCTCACCTATAGTTTGTTTAATCAGGTGAGTAAGTGGTTTATTACACCATGCCAGCCAGCGTCGTTGAGTCACGCCATTGGTTTTGTTGTTGAATTTTTCCGGCCAAAGCGCATAAAAGTCTGCGAATAGTCCTGACACTAAAAGATCCGAGTGTAACTGCGCAACGCCATTCACAGAGAAACAGCCGACCAAGGCGAGGTAGGCCATCCGTACGTGTTGAACCGGCCCGTCCTCGATAATAGACATTCTTGCAAGACGGGCCATGTCACCCGGCCATTTTTTTTCCACTTCAAGCAAAAACTGGGCATTGATCTTATAAATAATTTCCAGCAGTCGCGGCAATAATCTGCTGAATAAATACACAGGCCATTTTTCCAGTGCTTCTGGTAATAAGGTGTGGTTGGTATATGCCATGGTTTGAGTGGTAATAGCCCAGGCATCATCCCACTGTTGGCCTTGTTCATCCACCAGGATGCGCATCAGCTCGGCCACAGATATGGCCGGATGAGTATCGTTTAACTGGAAACAGTTCTTGTTGGAAAAATGGCTAAAATCATCACCATGTTCTTTTTTCCATAGACGTAAAACATCTTTGATACTGGCCGAAGCAAGA
>JAJFJJ010000041.1 GCA_021774195.1 Nitrosomonas sp.
AGGTGCCGATGCCGCAGCCAATATCGCAGATTTAACGAGCAATGCCATTACCGTATCAATTAATCCCGCTATCACCTCAGCGACCTACAATGCCAGCACTGGCAGTTTAGTCGTTACCGGAACCAATATTCAAGCCAATGGCGGGGGTAGTGATATTGATGTTTCCACCCTAACCTTTACCGGTGAAGGGAGTGCAACCTACACCCTGACAGACTCAGCGGATGTTAATCGTGATTCCGCAACACAATTCACTGTTAGCTTAAGCGCTACCGACAAAGCCGCTCTGAATCAGATTATCAATAAAAACGGCACAGCTTCAACCACCGCAACCACCTACAACCTGGCGGCGGCTGATGATTGGAATACCAATGTTACAGCCGGTGACACCTCCGACGCTACTGGCAATGGGATTACTGCCAGCAATGTGGCCGCACCAACCATCACCTCTTCAACTTACAATGCCAGTACCGGCGCATTGGCGGTAACGGGTACCGACTTGCTAAAAAGAAGTGGTGCCACCAACGATATTGATGCCTCAATGTTCACCTTTACCGGTGAAGGAAGCGACACCTATACCCTGACCGATTCGGCTGATGTGGAAATTACTTCGGGCACGGCATTTACAGTCACTTTAAGTGCTACCGACAAAGCAGCGCTCAATCAGATCATCAATAAGAACGGCACTGCATCTACTGGCGGCACCACTTATAACCTGGCTGCTGCCGAAGATTGGGCAACCGGTGCCGATTCAGCCGTTAATGTGGTCGATGCAACAGGGAATGGCATTACCGCCAGCAGTGTGGCCACGCCAACCATTACTTCGGCAACCTATGCTACCAGTACCGGTACATTAGTGGTAACAGGCACCGACTTGTTAAAAAGAGATGGCGCCACCAACGATATTGATGCCTCAATGTTCACCTTTACCGGTGAAGGGGCTTCTACGTATACCCTGACTGATTCAGCTGATGTAGAGATCACTTCGGGTACAGCATTTACAGTAATATTGAGTGCCACCGATAAAGCAGCAGTTAACCTGATCCTTAATAAAAACGGTACGGCTTCTAACGATAGTACAACCTATAATCTTGCAGCCGCTGAGGATTGGGTGACTGGTGCTGATGCCGCGGTTAATGTTGTTGACGCAACGGGTAACGGGATTACAGTAACAATTCCAACACCTACACCAACGCCTACACCAACACCTACACCAACACCTACACCGACGCCTACACCAACGTCAACAGACACATTTGATGGCGTAACTTTTAATACAGAAGTCCAGCCTGACGGCTCTGTCGTTATCACGATACCCGTGGTAGAAGATACTCGCGAGGAAAACCCAACCACGTTATCTGATGAACATGCCGACATCCCTATTTTCACCAACGCTGAAGGAGACTCTGTTCTGATCGTCAGCATCCCAACTGGCGTTGGTTTAAATGTTAGCGGCCAGCCTGAAGCACTGGGCACACAGGACGCCATCAATGACTTGATTGAGCGGATTGAACAAAAGACTGAAGAAAATAGTGATCAACGCGCTGAATTAACGGTTCACGGCCAAGACTTCTTGGCCTCGTTAACTTCAGATGAGACCGTTATCGTACAAACCATTGTGCCAACAGTTAACGAAGACCTGGCACCCTCTGCGCCCATTATCATTACAGGCTCTGATTCAGCCGATAGTCAACAAGCATTAGTCATTGATACCAGCGGCTTGCCTTCAGGCAGCATCATTCAATTGGATAACGTGTCTTTTGCAGCTATTTTCGGCGCTGTACGCATTGTTGGTGGTACTGGCCAAAATACCGCTGTCGCTGACAAATCAAATCAGATTATCGTTCTGGGTGCAGATGATGATGTCTTATTTGGTGGTGGTGGCGACGATACCGTTGGCAGCTTGGGTGGTGACGATCAAACCAATGGTGATGCTGGTGATGATATTGTTTATGGTGGTTCAGCTAATGATATTGTCAGTGGCGGTTCTGGTGATGACCGATTAAATGGTGGATTTGGATATGATATTGCGATACAGGAAGGACAGCAAAGTGATTATCAAATTGATGTTCAAGGCAACAATATTGTATTAACCCATAATAACGGCGTAATCGATCTATTTACTGATGTCGAGTTAATCCGTTTTGACAACAATACTAGTCTGGCACTTGCCCATTCTTCCACTGAAGCAGCGGCACATCATTTGGTTAAAACTTGGCTAGGCCGTGATTTGACTGTTGCTGAGGGTAACGCAGTGCAGGCTTGGAAACCTGCCGATGTAAGAAACGATATTGTAAAAGTATTCCTTCAACTCCCAGATGCGGTCAATTTACGTGACAAAACTGCCAGCGAGTTATTGGCCGGTTTAGATGACAACCCGAATATCTTGCAACTTAATGTAACGCGTGAAATTGTCACTACCAGTGATGACGACCAAGGATATTTGCCCTTAGGACTGGCTTTGAATGTCGATGGTGGTGCTGGTCATGATGTGCTGCGTATGCTGAATGGTCGAAGTGATGTCCATATTGAAACTGTTGGAAATACACTAGAAATCACAAATCTAATTGATGGCGCTATGTTCAGTCTCAAAAATACCGAAGCGATTGTTTTTGATAGTGGCGAGCATGTAATTCTTGCGCACAATGTGACTGAAGGCATTCTGGCTCGTATCGTTCATACTTTCTTGAACCGAGACGCAACCGTTGAAGAATGGCAAACTGGGCGCAATGCACTGGCAGAGAATATCGATGCACAGGTGTTTTTTAACTGGTTCAATGATCGAACCAACTTTGAACAACTGAGTGATGCCGATTATATTCAGACAATGGTTCAAAATACGCTACAAAGACCAGCAACAACAGATGAGGTTAATGGTTATTTAGCGCAATTGAATATTGGTTCGCTTAATCGTGATTGGCTGGCGGTTGAAATTGCTAAAAGTGAGGAAGCTGTCACCGTTATTGGTAGTGTCATCGAGTTGGATGGCGGCATTTAGCTCAATGGATTAAACTTATAAATACACCGCCATTTTGATAAATAGAGGAATGATAACCCTGCCTACAAATGTGATTGTTTCTAACCCAGATTTTCCATTTGATAATCCTAAAATCCTCAGTTGTATGGTGCTTAGAGTGCATTGTTGTTTATTTTTGGCAAGGCGCAATGAGGCGTAATAACGAGTTATTACAACGAATTGCAACGCAGCAAAAGATAAAGAACAGTGTACTATAAGCATCATAGCGTAGCTTACCTGAAGGGTGTGTGGCATTTGACAGAATATTTGTTTTATTTCATAAAACTAGACATTTCTGGAGCGATCAACTGAGGATTTTAGGATAATCCGGCTATTGGAAATCAGGGGTTAATCTGTCTTTTTCTCTAGCCCATAAAAAAACCCCGTAATATTACGGGGGTCTTTTATGGGGTAGATTTTTTCTAAATTTCAGTCGAGAAAATCAGAATTGCTTCAAAAATAGAAATAATGATCAACTAATAAAGCAACAAATAATAGCGCCAGATACAGTATCGAATAACGAAATGCCCTCTTAGCAAGGTCATCACTATACTTACGATAAATCATTATTGCGTAATACATAAACACGGCATTAAGTACCGTTGAACCCGCTAAATAGATCAATCCACTCATTTGAGTGATGTAGGGCATGACCGTTACAATCCATAGAATGACGGTATACAGTAAAACCTGCAAGCGGGTATATTTATCACCGTGTGTAACGGGCAGCATTGGCATTCCGATTGATGCATATTCAGTTTTACGATATAACGCCAATGCCCAAAAATGCGGTGGTGTCCATGCAAAGATGATCAAAAAAAGTAATAATGAATCCGCTGTTACTTCACCTGTCACTGCAGCCCACCCTAATACAGGCGGCATTGCCCCAGACGCACCACCAATAACAATATTTTGTGGCGTTAGTGGTTTTAAGATGATCGTATAAATAATTGCATAACCCACAAACGTGCCTAAAGTAAGCCACATCGTTAAAGGATTGACCCACTGGTAGAGCATAAACAGTCCAGACCCACCAACAATCGTCAGAAAAAAAGACGTTTCAGGAACACTAACCTTTCCTTGCGGTAAAGGGCGGCCTTTAGTCCTTGCCATAACCGCATCCATCTTCTGTTCAACCAGACAATTAAGTGCGGCAGCAGCACCAGCAACTAGTGCAATACCGACCGTCCCAAATATTAATATATCTAAAGGAACCGCTCCCGGAACAGCTAAAAACATCCCAATAACGGCTGTAAAAACAATCAGTGAAACAACACGCGGTTTCGTCAATCGGTAAAATTGATTAATTCGTGAAGCAGTTTCCTGCCATACCATACTCGTAGCCATTTAATTCATCTCCTTTTTAACTTGAGTTGAATACTCTTTTCTTTCATAGACAAATTAATCATCAATTTATCTCAATAATTTAGCGTTCTATCTGTGATACATCTAGTAAATGTTTGATGTCACTACTCATCTTTCGTGGGTCCACCTCTTCAGGAAAACGCATCATCAGATTACCCATTGGATCGATAAGATAGATATGTTTTCTTCTCTCTTCAGCAGTTCCAATTTGATCTAATAATTCACTTTCCTCAGCATTTATAAAAAGCGTCCCTTCGTATTCCTCAATTAGATCACCGGCCACCGTGACATTATCATCAATCAACCACAATCGCTCTACTCGATGTTGTTCTGTATTCTGTATTAAACGTATCTGTCTCATAAAGTAAAGCTTCAACCGACATGCCTCATTACAGTCACCTGAATCAATTGTTACCATGACCCATTTACCATGTACATCTTTGGTCCTAAAAACCTTGTTGTTGTGTTGATTTATACCTGAGCCGGTCAATTCCCTAACTTCCAGTAGATCCCCATAATTCATACTGCCAGGCCTATAATCTGTCACATAAAGTATGGTTGAGATAACTACCGGTGCGCACATTAATACCAGCAAAAGAATGAAATTGCGCCTATTTGTCTTCTTTGTCTTCTTTGTCTTGTCGTTTGACATTTAAAACCAAAAATATAATTATCGTTGTTATCGCTAAAGCAAACCACTGTACTGCATAGCCATAGTTCTTCGCAGATCCTGAATCTGGCCTTGGCCATTCGCGAATCAAGCCATCTTCCAATTGATCATTTTGTAGAATCATGATGGGTTGCAACTCATAACCCGTTGTTTCTTTATAACGCTGCAAGGTAAAATTTTCCCATACAGCACCCTCAACCATGTGTTTAGATAGCTCTAATGTTCTAATATCTGGCGATACAGCTAACCCAGTAATTTTTATTTCACCCAGTTCCGTTATCACTTCGGGTAAAATTGATCGGTCCATACCTGTCGCGACCCAACCTCTATTGACAACAACATGCAACGAGCTATTTGATAACTGAATTGGCATCAAAATATGATACCCCGCATGACCCTTGTAGGTTTTATTATCTAAATAAACCATTTCTTCCGGTCGATACTCGCCTATTACTTCAACGGTACGATATTGGTACTCTTCCAGTTTTATAACACTTCCTGGAACCATAACTACGGGTTCTTTAGATAACAGATCTAACTGTTCTTGACGAGTATTTTTTTCTTCAGCTCTAGATAATTGCCATTTACCTAGTTCTATAAAAATAATTACGAAAACTACAGAAACGATTACCGCCCATATCTTCGGACTGAAGTTATATCCCAATAAATTCATTTTATTTGGTAATCATTTATTAATCTTGTCATTCTTTCATAAAGAAAAGAATTATTTATATTTGAATCTTATTTATATTGGCAAGCATTTGTGACATCTAAATAAAAGATTCCAGCTTTTACACTTCACTGATGGATCTCCCCTTCAATGATATCCCCTAACGTGTAAAAGCTGGAATCTAATTTCTATTGACTATAATACTATCTATTTACATCAAATAAACGAATATAAACAAGCCTAACCATACCACGTCAACAAAGTGCCAATACCAGGCTACACCTTCAAAGCCAAAATGGTTGTCTGCAGTAAAGTGACCTGCTGCACAACGGAAGTATATGACTGTCAGCATTATTGCACCAACACATACATGGAATCCATGAAATCCCGTTAACATAAAGAATGTTGAACCATATGCACCTGAAGTCATTTTAAGATTTAAATCTTGATAAGCATGTACATATTCGTATGCTTGACAAGCAATAAAGATCGCTCCAAGAATAATTGTCGCTAGCAACCATTTCTTCAATGCTTCGCGTCTACCTTCTCTTATTGCATGATGTGCTAACGTACAAGTAACTCCTGATGTTAAAAGCAACATTGTATTAATTGCCGGCAAACCCCATGCACCCATTGGCGTAAAGGCCTCATGCTCACCTGGTCCTGTTGTTGGCCATGCGCCATCATATGATGACCAAAAAGCTTGACCTAATATTGTGCTCTCTTCTTCCAACCAGGGAATTGAAAAGACACGCATATAGAATAATGCGCCAAAAAATGCACAAAAGAACATAACTTCAGTCAAAATAAACCAACTCATGCCCCAACGAAATGAAACACCTACTTGTTTATTATATTTACCACTTTCACTTTCTGCTGCTACGGTTCCAAACCAGCCAAACATCATATAAATGAGAATGGCAAAACCAATTGCAAGTAAACCATACCCAAGTTCCATCTTGTTCATGGTTAATGCTGCGCCAAACCCCATAAATAAAAGCGCCGTTGACCCAATTATCGGGTATAGCGACGGGGCTGGGATATAATAGTGACCGGATTCCTGACTCATTCTTACCCTCCTACTTATGATTTATTCAATTTTAACTAACAATCAATTTAACCAATAACCACACACTAATTACAAATAGTGCGCCACCAATCAGACCACCTATGATCACCTGTGCTGGTTTAAGCATTGCTGCATCAGACTCATGATCACTTTTTCTACGAATACCCATAAATGCGGACAAAACTGCCTTTGTGATTTGTAGTAGTGTTGCATCACTTTTTTTATCCTTCTTGTCCAAAATCATTCCTTATTATTCTCTGATTGCTTTTTTACCATCCGGCAATTCAAAAAAGGTATAGGATATGGTCACTGTATGTATATTCGTTGGTAAGCTCGGTTCTATCACAAACTGCACCGGCATTTGCCTGGTCTCATATGGTTTTAGTACCTGCTTAGTGAAACAAAAACATTCGAATTTCTTTAAATGCTTGTCCAAATAGGTAGGACTATAACTTGGTATTGCTTGTCCGTTAATTTCTCGATCCGAATTGTTGATAATCTCATACATCACATCGACTGGTTCACCTGGGTTTATACGGACGCTACGTTGCAATGGTTTGAACTGCCAAGGCAATCCTCTTGAATTCGCATCAAGTTCCACTGTAACCCAACGATCCGTATCAACCCAGTTTTCCTCAACCAGTACGTCCGGCTGTAACAAATTATTGATTCCAGTTACTTCGCAGAATTTCTCATAGATTGGTACCAGCGCATATCCGAATGCAAACATCATCAACGTGAAAATTAACAACTTCTTCCGCATCGTAATATTAACTATCGCATTGCTATTCGCCATCACTAATCACCAAAACCTTTCAAAATCACTACTACGTAAAGTGCTACAACCGTAATCAACAGAAACATCGCTGTTCTAAATTTCTTACGCTTTAATTCTGTTTTATCTTGTGACATATGTTTCTCTTTCTGTCTTATTTAACGACAGGTGGCGTTTCAAAGCTATGATACGGCGCTGGTGTCGGCAAATGCGTCCATTCCAGTGTCGTAGCGCCATCCCATGGTTTTTCTGGTGATTTCTCTCCACTACGGATACAGTTAATTACGATGTATACGAATAGTACTTGCGTTAAGCCAAATCCGAATGCACCTAGACTAGATATCTTATTGAAGTCAGCAAATTGCAGTGCATAATCTGGAATTCTTCGTGGCATTCCTGCCAATCCTAAGAAATGTTGAACAAAGAATGTCAAGTTAAAGAAGAACATTGATAACCAAAAGTGCCACTTACCTAATGTCTCATTGTACATATTGCCTGTCCACTTCGGTAACCAGTAATAAGCACCTGCAAACAGAGCAAATAATGATCCCGACACCAATACATAGTGGAAATGTGCAATCACATAGTAGGTATCTTGTACTTGAATATCAATTGGTACAATTGCGCAAATAACACCACTAAATCCGCCAATAACAAACAAGAAAATAAATCCGATTGCAAACAGCATTGGTGTTTCGAATGTCATTGAACCTCGCCACATCGTGGCCGTCCAGTTAAACACTTTCACACCCGTCGGCACCGCAATCAACATCGTGGCATACATAAAGAACAATTGACCAACGACTGGCATACCAGCGGTAAACATATGATGCGCCCATACAACACATGAGAGAATCGCAATCGAAGCGGTTGCATAGACCATTGAAGAATAACCAAACAGTGGCTTACGTGAGAAAGTTGGAATCACTTCAGAGACAATACCAAATGATGGCAAAATCATAATATAAACTTCTGGATGACCGAAGAACCAGAATATATGCTGAAATAATACCGGATCTCCACCACCAGCAGCATTAAAGAAGCTAGTGCCAAAATGACGGTCTGTCAACAACATGGTTACCACACCTGCTAATACAGGCATCACTAAAACAAGCAAGTAAGCTGTAATCAACCATGTCCAAACGAACAAAGGCATTTTCATCAACGTCATGCCTGGTGCGCGCATATTTAGGATGGTCGTAATAATATTAATTGAGCCCATAATGGATGAAGCACCCAAAATATGAACTGCAAATATCATCATATCTACACCCAAACCACCTTGGGTAGACAGTGGCGGATAAAATGTCCAACCGCCCGCAGCTGCACCACCTGGCACAAAGAATGAAACAACGAGTAATGAAGCTGCAACTGGCAATAACCAGAAGCTCCAGTTGTTCATGCGAGCAAAAGCCATATCCGGCGCACCAATCATCATTGGTATTTGCCAGTTAGCAAAACCCACAAATGCCGGCATAATGGCACCAAACACCATAATCAAGCCATGCAGCGTGGTAAATTGATTAAATAATTCTGGTTCTAATATTTGAATTCCTGGCTGATACAATTCAGCACGAATTCCCATCGCCAATGTACCACCAACAAAAAACATGGCCAAACTGAACCACAGGTACATCGAACCGATGTCTTTGTGGTTAGTCGTTGTAATCCAACGCATTATTCCCGTAGGATGATGGTCATCATGTCCGTGACCGTGTGCGTCACCGTGTACTGCTGCCATAGTTATCTCCTTTTACTTAATTTCTGAAATCTTTAATGTCTGAAGGCTGCACGATATCGCCAGTTTCATTGCTCCAAGCATTACGCTCATAGGTAATGACTGCAGCAAGATCTAAATCTGACAAATGGCCAAAAGGGGTCATGGCCGTATTGGCCTTACCATCTATAACAATTTCAATATGTCCTTCTACCGGCCCATTAACGAGTTCTGATCCGTCTAATGCAGAAAATGCGCCTGGAATTCCTTGGCCATTCGGCTGATGGCAAGCTGCACAATGAGCAGCATAAACTTGCTCCCCTTTCTCACTTAATTCATCTAAAGTGAATTCAGTATCAGCATCTACTTCAGCTTGCTCTGCCGCTGCTTCTGTTTCATTTAATTGAGCAGCTACCCACTGAGCGTAGTCATCTTCTTCCATGACTTCAACCACAATCGGCATAAATCCATGATCTTTACCACATAATTCAGCACACTGGCCACGATAAACGCCAGCTGTATCTGCTGTAAACCATGTATCACGAATAAAACCAGGGATCGCATCTTGTTTAATACCTAAAGCAGGTACCCACCACGCATGAATCACATCATTCGCTGTAAGAATAATACGCACCTTCTTACCTACAGGCACTACAACATGATTATCCACCTCAAGCAAATAGTTCTCGCCCTTAGGCGCTCTATTTTCAATTTGATCTCTTGGTGTTGATAATTTACTGAAGAAACTTATTCCTTCACCTTCGCCTTGAAGATAATCATAACCCCACATCCACTGATACCCTGTAGCTTTAATGGTCATATCAGGACTGGACGTGTCTTTCATGGCAATAACTGTCTTTGTTGCTGGCCAAGCCATCACAACAAGAATTAAACATGGTATCACCGTCCAGATTATCTCTACGGTTGTACTATGATGAAAGTTTGCTGCTTTATATCCGACTGATTTACGATGTTTCAGAACGGAATAAAACATCACTCCGAAAACACCAATAAATATGACCAAACAAATCCACATAAGCATAATGTGCTGATCATATATATCCTGTGCAATCACACTTTGCGGTTCGGGCAGATTATATTTAGACTGCTCACCTGCTGCAATACTCATACTCGAGTACAAAGCGAGAGCGGAAACCCCCGCCAGGGTTGCTACTGATTTACTTCTCATATTTCCCCCCACATGATTATTACTAATTTTTACCGATTTTTAGGTACGACTTATAACCTTACAAACCTAAACTTTTTCTCAGCCAGCTTGCAAAAGTCACACGTCTAAATCTTGTTTTGTATAAAAAATAACCATACTACAATCGACGACAATTACTTTTTCTTGGCCGAAATTCCTTATTATCTGGAACTTATATTTTCTAAGTTATAAATAACTTTTAAATCCTACTAAAACGAGTGGAAATTCTAGCACGCCATAGTTTCGCTAACAAGGAAAAATACTGATTTTTATAGCAATATTACCCTGTTTATAAAATGGTATTGTTGTTTTATCCACTCTCCAAAAACCTTTTTAAAAGCCAGGAAATCCAATTTTTCCCTTATCAGAATCAAGATTTAATTTACCCTACATTATTTATTTTTATTCAAAACCTCAATCTATAAGATGGAAGTTTCGAATCACTTCTCACTTATCGCACCTAGGAAAGCAGGGCAATCACTGCATAATCTAGGTTTACTACTAACAACCACATCACACCAATTGAATCAAAAACATAATAAACAAAACAATCATAACAACTGGTATCGCAAAACTCATCCAGTCTGACGACGTGCCTTTAGGGCTATTCTTCATCATATCCCGGGCACGCGGAAATAAAATAACAATAAACATTATCAACGCCAACGCAGAAAATATTTTCATCCAATCCATAATATCCTCCCAAGCAAATACGAATAGACAAAATAAAACCCCGACTAAAGCCGGGGTTTTATTTTTAGCAAGACTTTCTGGAATTAATCGTCACCACCCATAATGCCCAAAATTTGCAACAAGCTAATAAATATATTGAATATTGTCATATACAAACCAATAGTCGCAAGCACATAATTTGTCTCACCACCATGTATGATGCGACTAGTGTCATATAAAATAAATCCACTCATGATCAAAATAACCACAGCAGAAATCATTAATGACATTGCTGGAATTGCCAAGAAGATATTAGCCACTGCAGCCATCAGCACTAGCAAAAAACCCACCATCAAAAAACCACCTAAGAAGCTGAAATCCTTACGTGTGGCCAATACATATGCTGACAAGCCCAAGAAGATAACACCAGTACCGCCCAATGCTAAAGTAATGACATTCCCACCATTTGGAAGTGAGGCATACATACTTAGCATTGGCCCCAACCCGAATCCCAGCATACCGGTAACTAGAAAAACAATTCCGATACCTGCCGGTGAATTAGCGAAACGAGGCAAAACAAACATCGCCAAAACCATTCCACCAATGACGCAAATCAAGTAAGTCATAGGCGGCATATTCATATACATTGAGATTGCAGCAGTAAGACCACTGAACAACAATGTCATCGACAACAACATGTAAGTGTTACGTAATACTTTGTTTGTTGCCAGAGCAGATGGCGCTCTTTGAGCAACTGTAGAGAAATTTCGATTCATTATGAAAAAGCCTCCAATTTAAATTGAATTAAAAACTATTCTACTAAGCAATAGAACCCTATAAGACTATTCTAGTCCACAGATAGTTCAAAGCATATCATGAAAACACACACAACAAACTAAAACCCTACCGCACTATAAACAAATCCTATTTTTGCGACCAAGAACCGCCAGCCCCCTGATACCACCAACCTGTTTTAGCCAACTTTATCCAACGCTGACTAAATGTGGCACGAATTTCCTTTTCCCATTCAGGATGTTTATTAGCACGCGCAATCTCACGATAAAGCAAATTTCTATCCTGATTTTCTGCTGATATTAATCCATTTACAACTTGTCTTTTCGCCAGCGGCACCACATTTGCATCACGCAATGCCAGCAACCCATCCTTAGTAAAACCAACCGCACCATTCTCGTAATAATTCACTAATTGAATATGACGGCCTTGCATACTTTGTTTAAGGCTTGTTATTGCCGGCGTATTAACCTCAAGGTTTGCACCCGCATAAACAGCATGCGGCAAGAACAACAACACTATTAACAGTAACAAAAAACGACAGAAAACACGATTCATTGTCTTCACCTCATCAACATTTAACATCTCGGTTACAAGAAAGCGCTTTTCGATCACCCAACATCGAAAATTCTACTCCTCGACATTCTCTTCTAGCTGCCAAACCTCTCCAATAATTTTATCTGCGGCCTTCTCAGCCGCAGCCGCGGGAAAATAGATATTAATCGTGACACAAGCTGATAATAACAAAGCCAGAAGCATAGACAAAACAGGCCGGCTCACAAAGAATAAGATATTTCTCATATGACTCCTACTGAATAATGGGTTCACTTTCCTGCGTAACCCGTTTCAAACGATCAATCAACGCTTCCCAACCAACTTTCTGATTATAGCCCATCACAGTTATTGCCGGGATACCGCCACCGCTTATTAAAGTATAGCTATCGGACCCAGAATCATGCTCGATACCACCCATAAGACAAACATTATTTAGCAAAACACAACGCCACCCAACTTCCGAATAACTGAATGTTTCAAAAAAACGCAAGAAACTACGCTGAATCGCCGCAGTTGCACTTTCACCGCCCAGCGAGGATATATTTTCTATCGCCGCTTGGCTAATGCGCCGCCGGTAATTTCCTGGGCTACTTTTTAAATGTGCATCAAAGCCTATCGGCCTCCAATTTGACAGCTCCAAATCGAGCATATCCATATCAACTCGTCCTTCCATTTTGCCAAAGGAAAATGTTTTGGTTAACAAGCCCAGATCCAAATTGCGCATTTCCACATCAGCGTTTAGATGCGGCGCAAACCCCATTGGTTCAAGTAGCGATAAATTATTAACCACCACATCGCCATCAAACACATTAAATAACAACTCACCTTTAACCGAGACAACCTTTTCTCTTCCATCATAACTGATTTCAGGAATATGCCCAGACAATGTCCCATGCATCTCCTGCACCTGTAATGCCTCGGTTAAACGCGCCATTGGTATAGATTTTAATTCGCCATTGAAAGACCAAAACCAGCGGTCTTGCTGATAAGACGCCACAAAATTTTCCAGCCTTAACTCGCTATCGAGAACAGGCAAAACCAATTGCGGCAACAATAAATTAAACCCTCTTATTTCCAATGGCACACGCACCGAACCAAACGGGATGTTTAACGCATGTCCACTTAAAATACTGATATCCGCTATCGTCACCTTATTAGCTCGCCACGGAATATGCGCATCCACCCGATTAAATGCAAAACGACCTCGCTGATCTATCACTGACACATCGTCTAGATCAAGCATCAAATGCTCACTCACCCCATTTCGGAACTGCCAAACCAAATTACTTTGGCCACTGACTTCCAATTCCGCAAAGGCAGTATCCTGGAAAAAGGGCTTTAAGATACGCTCAAATAAAACGGCCAACTCCAAGTTATCCGCATGCAACTCAAAGTCATGCAACTCATGACCCGATCGTGTCATTAAACCAGAAAACTCGAATTCACCAATCTCCGACAATATCAGTTTGCCATTGCGCAAACGAATCCTTTCATCCCCAAATATACCGTTTAGAGACAAACGATCGCCATCTCCAACCAAATAAACCGGTTGCCAAAACACCTCACCCCGCGGCCATGTGACGTCTGTTTGCCAGAGCCACTCATTTTTTTCTGCGATGAAATCAGCCTTTGCTTTAATGTTTAACTGAACATTCTCACCAGCATGCAAACCAACTGGATCACTGAAGCTCACTTCATCCAGTGACGCATCCAACACAAAATGTGCTAATCCATCCGTGTCCCCGCTCAACGCTGCTGCAAGATCAATTTCTCCATTAGTTAGCTCGGGTACTGTCCCACCATCGGGCAGCCAATGTTTAATATGAGCAACTCGTCCTTCTACAATATTAACTCGCACTTGCCAGTTATCTTCATCCCAATCCATTAATACCTGCCAACTTTCCTTTGCTGTTGGCTTGATTTCAAACATCAGCTTTCTTTCTGCATGATTCAACTGAAAAACCATTGGCAGCGATAATGAATCAGCCAAATTTATTTGGCCGCTTACGCAATGAATATGGCGCTCATTGACCTTAAATTGACCGCAGGACAAATTTAAATTTCGCCACACATGATCCTGCACACCAAGTTCTTCAATATTAATGGTGAATTCAGAGGCTTGATGGTCAACAAACTGAATGTTGATATTTTTTACATGAAAAGCCGGACTATGAATATCTGCAACCGTCAGCTTCAATTGAGGATAAGCCGCATAAGCAGAAAACCCTAGTGCTAGTATCACCAGCAATATCGTGACAAATAGGTTGCGCATCACATCGTGTAAAAGTTAAAACAGCCTTTTTATGAAAACACTAGGCTGGAAAAACACCAGTCGACAAATAACGATCGCCTCGATCACATACTATAAATACAATCACCGCATTTTCAACCTGGGCCGATAACTGTAATGCCGCAGCCAACGCACCCCCAGATGAAATGCCGGCAAAAATGCCTTCTTCCTGGGCTAATCTTCGCGTCATATCTTCGGCTTCAGGTTGAGAAACATAGAGCATCTGATCCACTTGATCCGCATGATAGATTTCCGGCAAATAAGCTGGCGACCATTTACGAATTCCAGGAATTTGCGCACCTTCTTCGGGCTGAACACCAACAATCTTAATATCAGTTTGCTGCGCCTTAAAAAACCGTGAACAACCCATAATAGTACCTGTTGTCCCCATACTACTGACAAAGTGCGTGATCTTTCCCTCAGTATCGCGCCAAATTTCCGGCGCAGTCCCTTCATAGTGCGCCAACGGATTATCTGGATTGGCGAATTGATCCAAAATAACACCTTCACCTTCATCACGCATTTGTTCAGCCAAGTCTCGTGCTTGCTCCATACCGCCCGTCTTGGGTGTCAGGATAATCTTAGCCCCATACGCACCCATAGATTGACGTCGCTCAACACTCAAGTTCTCAGGCATAATCAACACCATACGGTACCCCATAATTGCCGCAGCCATGGCCAAGGCGATGCCGGTATTGCCACTGGTCGCCTCAATCAATGTATCACCCGGCTTGATGTCACCACGTTTCTGGGCATGAACAATCATGGACAAAGCCGGACGATCTTTTACTGAACCAGCTGGATTATTACCCTCCAATTTAGCAAGAATGACATTACTGGTTCTTCCGGGCAGATGCTTGAGTTTGACAAGCGGCGTATTACCGACAAAATTTTCGATGGTCTTATACATGATAAATTATGAAAAAGGACAATAGATATCCCATTATCGCACACATAAAAAAACCCCCTGGCAAAAGCCAGCGGGCTTCTCTTACACAAAAATTACTTATTATTGGCCTGCTACAGCACTCACTGTCTGTTTATTACCAACAGTAATATCACCAAAAATCTGCTTCATAGTACCCGGACCAATACCGTCAACATCTTCCAAAGCTTCCTTGGAGATAAAATCCCCATGTTTCTCGCGATGTGCAATGATTGCCTCAGCCTTAGCTGGGCCAACCCCCTGAAGTAATTCAAGCTCAGATTGTGTTGCCGTATTGATATCGATCACGGCGTGAGCAGTACCAGTAAACACAAATAACATAATAAGAACTAAAAATAATTGCTTCATGGCTATTTCCTCTTTGATTAGCTACAAATACTGACAAAATAAAAAGCAAAGCAGTTTTGTATTAATTAAAAAAATATCCTCATCGATTGATATAAATCACAACACATGAAGATAAATAACAACATCGGATAGCAATCTACTTTTATTTAATTATTTTTCGGAATGATCATTCCATAAACTTCTGAAAGCTAGATATAACACTACTCTCGGGACAATATTTTTTTAAATAACCCAAATAGGTTAACGCAAACCATCTTTACCCGAAACTCGCTCATTGATACGACAAAATGACTGCATATCACAGTAATCACAGGTTACTGGATAGTTTTTCGGATCAACCTGAACATGCCCACTAACAAAATCCTTCGCAAGTTTTGTTAAATCTTGCTGCCAAGTCGCGATCAGCTCATCCCACGAATTGAAATGTTTACAGGCGGTTAAGTCGGAGAATGATTTGATGCCGGGCAATAATCCGGCATCTTTTATAATCGCTGAAAACTCCATTTGACCCCGTTTAACAGTAGCAAATGCGACACCTACTGATAGCTTGCTGGTCATTACCACATATAGTGGCAATTGCGGTTCTTGCGGACGATCACCAATCATAGCAACAACCGATTGTTTGCTGGTTTTGTAATCAATGATGATTGTCTGACCATTATCTAATTGGTCGACTCGATCTAAACGTGTTTCTAGTTTCAAGCCACCAACCTGAATACACCGCTTGTCTTCTACTGTAATAACAGTGAAAAATTCACGTTGCTTTTCTATTGCCAGCCATTCCTGTGCTAATTTCACTAAACGTTGTTGCTCAATACTAGCAAAACGTTCTGGCAACGCATTCGGGCGCTTTCTTTTCATCGATTGAATGGCTCGATTCGCAGCATTGACTAATATTTCTTGAAGACCTGTATCACTTATCGTATCCAGCGTATCTTTTGATTTCAGTTGATGCCATGCCTGTGCCAAAACATCATGCACCAAAGATCCGCGTTCCATTGCATTTAAACCAATGCGCGGTGTTTTTAACCCGTCAGCATTTAAACGATGTTTAGCCCAAGCACGAAAAGGACACGCCGCATAATCTTTGATTAACGCTGTGCCGCCACTCACGGTTGTTTGCAATACTTCATTCGACAATGGTGGCACCTGGTCATCAATGACCGATTCAAGCTTGCCGGATTCAATAATTAGGTCTCGATGACTGATATAGGATGGCAAAACCGGTGCTTTTTCTTGGATGAATTTAATCAATGGACTGGGTTTTAATACATGTCCGTCACGATCATCACTATGCTGCGGATAGCTTAAGATCACCTCATTTGCGCTGGACAGCCACCCATTTGTCAAGCGTTCAGATCGAGCATACGATTGATGAGTAGAACCGAGGGGTAATTCCATACTTCTTTGAAGCTCAAGTGGTAAAAATGGGTTAGGACGAGGTCTTAGCGGCCATTGTTCTTCTGATAACCCCATCACCCACAAATGATCAAAGCAGATACCTTCTGCCTCAAGCACACCTAAAATCTGAATGGGCACATCGGGTGTTTCAGGCTGAAATAAAGTGTCCATTGCCATTCGGCGCAGGTAACTCACCGCTTCATTAAAATGAACTTCCTGCTTGACACAATCAAGCGTAGCAAAATCAGTTAACAATTCATGCCATTTATTGATCGTCTGGTGTTCGGTGGAGTTCAAGCCACGTTCGCCAGGAAAACCAACCAGTTGCAATATTGCAGAAACAATCTGTACTAATTCGCCATGACGGCCCATCTGAACATGCGTATTCCGTTTAAAAGCCGACAAAGCTGATAAGTGTTGAACCAAAATCGGACAATAAGCTGAACCATTAACTTGCTCGATTAATGCCACCAATTGAGGCAATGACATCACAGGGTCAGCATACTGGCGCATTTTTGCATCCAACAATGCACGTTGATTCATCTCTACCTCTGCCCCGGCCAGAAAAGGTGAACGTAGCAAATGACTAATTTGCTCAAACTCTAATTTCTGGCTCACCAATGATAAAATCGAGAATGCTGTATCAATGAGTGGATAAGCGGTAAGTGCAGAGCCCAATGACAAATTAAATGGCATTAGCCGCTCTTCGGTGACGAGAAGCGCCTCTGTAACATCCGGCCGCATTACTGTTGTAAATATCCTAACGATTGCATTACGATAATTGCTCAAGGCTGGCACGATAATACCAATCTGTACGTTATCGTCAGCTTCCAAACGGGTCCGCGCCCAGATTGCGGCTTGATATATTTCTTGGTAACAGTTTACATAGCCAACACGCTGTATTTGTTTTGTTGAATTGTGGCCACCAGCTAAGGTATTGGCGGTCAACACTTGATATCCCAGCAATTGCGGTTGATTAAGAAATGCTTGCTGCTGAGGCGTAAAAATATCAAAACCGTAAGCAATCAAAGCATCTGGCTTCTTAATTTCTGAAGACGCATATTGTTCTGTAATTAGATCACAAACCCGAGCACTATCAGTTTGCTGGTGATGCAATGTGAGTTGCTCATAGGCAGCCGCCCATTCCAGAAATGCTCGAGTGTCTTCATTTGGATAAAAATCACTTAGCTTTGAAACAAATTGCCATGCATGTGCTAGTTGCCATGCTTCACGCACCAGCTCTGCTGTTTGTGGAATTTTAAGCAGCGACTTTCCTGCATCGGAAGATTGAATAACCGATTCCCACAAAACCTGTTCTTGTGTCGGTGTTAGCAGTAATGGAAGCTTAGAAGCACGCTCAGAATATAGCGTATCAAGGTAATGCCGCTTTATTAGCGCGGAAAATGGCAGAATATCTGCAGAACACCAAGCGACCTTATTTTGCTCAATTTGATAACGATCGAATTTATCTTTAAGCGCTGATGCAAGTCGCCGATTCGGTGTAACAACCGTGGCACCAGCATCTAAGCGCTCAAAAACCTCATTCAGGGTTATTTTTTGGAAAGAGAGAGGAGAAGACATGCGGCACTTAGGTTACCGCAAAATGCTTAACGCTGTAAATGTTCCTTTTTATCTGTAACGCTGGCCCAATCGTCAGCATCAGGTAATGCTTCTTTTTTCTCAATAATAGGTTTCCATTCTTGAGACAATTCCGCATTAAGTTCAATAAATTGCAATTGTGAATCCGGCACATCATCTTCAGCGTAGATTGCTTCCACTGGACACTCGGCGACACATAATGTGCAATCAATGCATTCATCTGGATCAATAACCAGAAAATTCGGACCCTCCCGGAAACAATCTACCGGGCATACATCAACACAGTCAGTATATTTACATTTAATACAATTCTCAGTTACTACATAAGTCATGACAACTCTTCCTTGCGTGACACTTTTATAGAATCCGGCATTTTAACAGATTTTTATTCATTATCGCTATCTCCAAAAAGTGAAAACAGATAACTAAAATTTTATTTAAATGAATTGAATCTTTTGATTTATAACCTGAGAAAACTCACTAACAAACTTAATCATGGTTTTCTGAGGCTCAAACAGTTCTATACAATTAAAAATTGAGATAACATAAGTTTTGTTATTTAAACATTCATACTCAATAAAGGTTTTCAGCACGCACATCTATTTCATTCAACATCATTAAATGGAGTCACCAATGAAACGCCTATCTTCACCTCGCACGCAATTAAATGAATACTATGACGCAATTGTAATTGGTTCTGGTTATGGAGGCGGCATCGCGGCATCTCGTCTAAGCCGAATGAAACGCGGTGACGGGAGCAAACTCAGCGTTTGTTTGCTGGAGCGTGGAAGAGAAATCCAAACGGGTGAATATCCAGATACCTTGCTTGAGGCGGGCAAAGAATTCCAAATTGATTTGCCTCAGAAACATATTGGTGATCTAACAGGACTGTTTAATCTATACGCCAATAAGGATATGAATGTGATGGTGGGCTGTGGTTTAGGCGGCACTTCACTGATTAACGCCAATGTTTCGTTGAAGGCCGATGATCGGGTTTTTGAAGATCCGCAATGGCCTGACGAAATTCGCCAAGATCGTGCTCGTCTGGAAACCTGTTACAACCGTGCTATGACGATGCTAGGCGCAAATTCCTTTCCAGATGGGGAAGAAGGCATACCTGTTTTGCCGAAACTAGAAGCACAAAAAATTTCCGCAGCATTCATCAATCGGCCGATTACATGTCCGCCAATTAATGTGACCTTTAAGGATCGTGTTAATGCATCCGGCATCGAACAGCCAGCATGTACACATTGCGGAGACTGTGTATCTGGATGCAATATCGGTGCCAAAAATACAACTTTGATGAACTATCTGCCAGATGCTTGGAATAACGGCGTAGAGATTTTTACTGAAGTCGCCGTGCGTTGGATCGAGAAAGACGGTGATGATTGGCTGGTACATTGTCAATTGGTTGAAGTCGGACGCGAAATCTTTGATGCACCTGATCTGGTGATTCGTTGCAAAAAAGTCTTTCTTGGTGCTGGAACGTTGGGCAGCACGGAAATCTTGCTGCGCTCAAAAGCCAAAGGGTTATCGTTGTCGAACCAATTGGGCGAACGCTTTACCGGCAATGGCGATGTACTGGGCTTTGGTTACAATAACGACAGACCCATTAATGCCATCGGGTACGGCAATCTACCTGCCGGAGAATTTGACCCTGTTGGCCCTTGCATTACCAGCATGATTGATGACCGTGCAACCGATGATGTTGAAAAAGGTTTGATCCTAGAGGAAGGAAGTTTACCCAAAGCACTGAGCAGCATTTTACCGGGCTTGATGGCAACCGCTGCCGGGCTGATCGGCAAAGATACTGATAGCGGCTGGGCTGATGAAGTAAAAGAAAACAAACGCGTGCTGGAAAGTCTAGTTCGTGGTCCCTATTACGGTGCTGTACACAACAGTCAAGTGTATTTAATCATGAGCCATGATGACTCAGATGGGCGCTTGGTAATGCAAGATGATCGTATCAGAGTAGATTGGCCGGGTGTAGGCAACAAGCCTATTTTTGAGCACGATAGCGAATTCATGAAAAAAGTCACCACAGCAAACGGTGGCACTTATATCCCCAATCCCATCTGGTCAGAAATGCTCGACAACAGCCTGGTTACAGTACACCCGCTAGGCGGATGCAGTATGGGCAAAGATGCATCCTATGGTGTTACGGATCATCGCGGCAGAGTGTATGACGGCACTTCCGGCAACACCGTACATGATGGTTTATTTGTTGTTGATGGTAGCACCATGTCCCGCTCTCTAGGTGTTAACCCACTGCTGACAATCTCAGCTCTAGCGGAGCGCAGCATGGAACTAATGGCTGTGGCTGAAGGATATAGTTATGACTTTGATACCCCCTCACAAGCACGTGAAGCACAACCAATGACTGTTGGTGTGCGCTTTACTGAAACCATGCGAGGTTGGTGGGCAGAGCATGGCGATTACGAACATGCCGTAAAATCCGGTAAGGAGGATGGCAGAAGCTTCGATTTCACGCTGACGGTACGAGTTGATGATGTGAACGCACTGGTCGAACAAGGCGGCTCCTATAATGGCGGCATGGTTGGCACAGTGAATGCGCCCAATTTATCCAGTTCACCACTGACCGTCACCGAAGGTGTTTTTAATCTATTTGCACGTGACCCAAACCATGTAGGCATGGAGTACATGAAGTACCGTTTCCAAATGCATGCGGAAGACGGAAAAACATGGTATTTCGAAGGACATAAAAAAGTACATAATGATCCAGGCATTGATATTTGGGCAGATACCACTGAGCTTTATATCACCATTTATGATGGCCAAAATGATCATTCCCCAGTCAAAGGGCGTGGCATGTTGTTTATTCAACCACTCGATTTTGCTCGTCAAATTACCACCATCAATGCAACTGGCGCACAGTCACTACATGAACGTTTGCAAGCCATTGCCCGCTTCGGCTTACATTTTGCTGGAGATTTGTACCACATCTACGGTGGAGTATTGGTTCCACCACAATACTTTGATGTCGATGCACCGCCGCGTAAAAAAAGAAGTCTGCGTGTTGGCACTCCGGAAGTCTATGACTTTAATGCTGAAGATGGTGTTCCGTTACGCATGACGCGCTATCAAGGTGGCAACAAAGGTCCACTATTAATGGTGCATGGCGCTGGCGTTTCCAGCCACATCTTCAGTACAGATACAATAGATACCAACTTATTGGAATATCTCTACGCAAACGATTATGATTGTTGGCTACTCGAAATGCGTTCCAGTATTACGATGCCAAGTGCACAACAAGCCTGGACACTTGATGACCTGGCGCAAAAAGATTATCCAAGTGCAATCCAGAAAATCATGGCCGTTACCAATAGTGTTGATGTTCAGGTATTTGCTCATTGCGCCGGATCGACCTCTTTCTTTATGGCAATGATGGGTGGGTTGCAGCATGTCCGTTCTGCCGTTGTTTCACAAACTGGCCCCTATCAAATTGTCGCACCAGTTAATAAAGCTAAGGCGGGCTTACATTTACCCTCTTTACTTGATGCTGTTGGCGTCGATTCGATAACAGCCTACACACACAGTGAAAGTAATTGGCTTAACAAACTGTTTGATAAGGCACTTAATTTACAACATTTTGATGTTGAAGAGCAGTGCAGCAACCCAGTTTGTCATCGCATTAGTTTCATGTATGCCCTACTTTACGAGCATGACCAGCTCACGCGATTAACCCATGAAAATTTACATGAATTATTTGGCGTATGCAGCACAGAAATATTCAAACACCTGTCGCTGATTGCTCGTGAGCAACATATCGTTAGCGCCAATGGCACGGATTCTTATATGCCACATTGGGACAGGCTTAATATCCCAATCACATTTATTCATGGCGCAGAAAATGCCAGCTATCTTCCCGAAACAACAGAGCGCAGTTTTAATACTTTGGTTGAAAAAAATGGTGCTGAAGGCTATCAGCGTCATGTGATTCCTAATTACGGACATATCGATTGTATTTTCGGCAAAAATGCAGTGAATGATGTTTATCCGCATATTCTTTCCGCATTAAACAAGAACAATCAGGAGAATTAGTCATGACTTCAATGTTACACGAACCCAGTCTGGGACCTATTGTAGGCCACACAACATCATCTTCAGCGAGGCTTTGGATTCGAGGTATTGATGGCGATGACCATTCCCGTGCGATCGGCATCGCGGCTTTATTTAAAAATGGCCGCTATGTGGGTGGTACAGCCCGTTATTTCCGTCTGCGTCGTGAATTTGACCGGACCGGCATCACGGATTTTGAGAAATTAGCGCCTAATACGGAATATACCGCGCGTTTAGGGTGTACCTTAGTTAACCATCGTGACTACGAAACGGTGGACCATAATGATGATGTTTTTAGCAAACTACCGCCGGCAACAGCCTGGGTCGATGATCTTAAACGATTACCGGCAGATAGCAGCATGGCCCGCTTTACCACCTTCGAGGAAAAAACTGAAAAGGGCTTCTCCTTTTTATTTGGATCATGCCGTTACCCTGGCTTCATGTTTGATCGAAAACGATCCGACCGTATCTTTAAAACCATGGCGGCCGAATGCGCCAAAGATCACGACGACCCGGCCCGTTTTCTACTGATGATTGGCGATCAAATCTATGCAGATTTACTCGGAAAAGCCATCCCCGTTGGTCGTGCCGATACTCCGAAAGAGTTTCACGAGCGTTATAACGATGCATTCAGCACGCCACATCTGCGTCAACTGATGAGCAGTGTGCCAACCTATATGATGTTGGATGACCATGAGATTGAAGATAACTGGGTCGCCGGGCGCATCAAAAAAGATTCTGAGAAACGAAGACTGTTTTTGATGGCAATGGCGGCTTATGCCAGCTATCAATGGTCACATGGCCCGCAGAGTTATGGTCAAAGACTGTTTTATAATTTTTCATATAGCAACTATCCGTTCTTCGTATTGGACCAGCGCACAACCCGCATTCGTGATGATATCGATGAGATTCTGGAAGACAACCATTTACTTGGACGCCCTGCAAAAGGCACTGAATACAAAGGACAAGTAGATTTCTTTTGTGAATGGCTGATTAAACAACAAAAAACCGTTGGTAATTTACCCAAATTCGTAGTGTCACCGAGCGTTTTTGCACCCAACTCGGTCGACTCTCTGAAACAGAAGGGCAAATATCAAGACGATGCTTGGGCCGCATTCCCAACGACACGGCGCAAGGTACTACAAACCATTGTCAACAACAACATACAAAACGTGGTGTTCCTAAGTGGCGATATTCATTGTTCAAACTGTGCAAGCATCACGTTTAAGAGCAAAAAAGCCAAAGTACGTGCGTTACGTGCTTACGATATTACATCCTCTGCATTTTACTGGCCATTTCCGTTTTCAGACGGTGAGCCGCTTGATTATGTTCATGATTCAGAGCAAGAAGGAGATGGCTTCGATGTCTTTGAAGACGGCTCTGTCATCATGCACTACACCGCAGAGCACTTTCAGCAAAAAGATAATTTCAGCCGGGTTGATGTGCGTGAGAACGAAATTCAGGTAAGAACATTTAGTCGTAAGGATAATAAAGAACCACTGAACACTAAAATCTTACCGCTTGCTTAACCTAAGATTGTACTAATTACTGGAATCTAAACGTTGAACCTAAAATCCTCAGTTGGTCGCTTCAGAAATGGCTAGCCTTATGAAACAAAAAAAATATTTTGTCAAATGCCGCGCATCCTAAAGGTGAGCTACACTATGATGCTTATAGCACACTGTTCTTTATTCTTTTCTGTGTTGCAATTCGTTGTAATAACTTGTTATTACGCCTCACTGCATCTTGCCAAAAATAAACAACAGTGCACTCTACGCACCATCCAACTGAGGATTTTAGGTTGAACTGTTCTGAATTGAGCATACTCGCCATCAAGAGCTCTGTTATTCTGCAGTATAGCGCGTATATGCTCTCAATTCAAAACAGAAATCAACATCTGCCTTAATACCGTGTAATCTCTAACGATTCACCAAAAGACGAACCGGAAAACGATGATTATCGAATTCATGCAGGGCAGTGAATTAGCTCATTTACCCAGTTTTGCCACTAGTCTGGCCATTGGTTTATTAATTGGCTTGGAGCGTGAGCGTACGCCAAGAGCAGTGGCCGGCTTAAGAACTTTTGCGCTAGTCGCGTTGTTTGGCACATTGGCTGCGATGCTGTCAGAAAAAGCAGCAGCGCCATGGTTGTTACTTGGTGGTTTAATCCTCGTTGGCTTAATGACTATTGCCGCCTATTTCCGCATCCGAGACGGAAATACCGACACTGGTACAACCACCGTGGTCGCCATCATTATCTGTTATGGGTTAGGCGCGACGGTCTGGTATGGCGACACGAAACTAGCCATTATGCTAGCCATTATCACTACCATATTATTGTATTTTAAAGCCGAACTACACGGCATAACTAAAAATTTAGATCGTCGCGATCTCGTCTCAATTCTACAATTTGCTGTCCTGACCTTCATCATCCTACCTATTCTTCCGGATAAAAACATTGGCCCCTATGAAGCCATCAACCCCTACCAAATTTGGTTAATGGTGGTACTTATTTCTGGTGTTAGTTTGGCTGGCTATGTGGCACTACGGATTATCGGTCAACGACATGGTGCCGTACTACTCGGTTTATTTGGTGGCCTGGTATCGAGTACCGCAACAACGCTTGTCTACACACGTCGCAGCAAGTACAGTGAGCATTTTACCCAATTGGCAGTGGTCGTCATCCTAATCGCCAACCTGACGGTATTGATCCGCCTGACGATTGTCAGCGCTGTAGTTTCTCCAAGCATATTACCGCAACTTTTACCCGTATTAGGAGGCGGTTTCTTACTTGGCCTGGGCGCTACGATTTATTGGTGGCATCAATTAAATCGACAAGAAGAAATACCCGTGCCAGAAATCAACAATCCAACCGAAATTCGAACTGCCGCAAGTTTTGGTCTACTTTATGCCATCGTACTATTCTTCGCTGCGTGGCTCACTGACATCGCCGGCAGTAGCGGACTATATGCTGTTGCTCTGATCTCTGGAATGACTGATGTCGACGCCATCACACTAACCAGTCTACGTTTATTCGAACTCGGAACACTAGAAGCCTCACAAGCAATTACCGCGATATCTCTGGGCATCATATCGAATATTGTGTTTAAACTGGGACTGATTTACTTTATCGGCACGACATTACTGACAAAAAGATGTACGATCGGCATGCTTTCTACAGCAGCAGGGATAGGTCTGGCGTTACTGATTTTTGTATAAAATCATGAGGGTACTCAACCTCATACTTTGCTTTATCCACCAATGTTATATGGACAACAACACATCGGTTACGGCCCTTATTGGTCACAGATTTCATCGAGAAAGTGTGTTGAAATCACTCTAAAGCTCCCACACCTGCAAGTATGATATCTGTTGACATTTGGTCACGTTCTCCCGGAAATTGACTGCACAGTATTTATTATCCTAGAAAAATCAGTTGAACACAGAATTTGCATTGAATCTTAGGTCACAAGACAAGGCGCCGTTCGCAGCCAATGGCCGTAGTCCTTGGCAAGGGCGGCAACAC
>JAJFJJ010000042.1 GCA_021774195.1 Nitrosomonas sp.
AACTAGCCGAGTCACACGAGTATGAACTGCTGATCGTCGACACGCCGCCCGCACAATACGCTCTTGATTTTATCGACGCACCCAAGCGCTTAATCGAAATATTGGACGGCTCCGGATTCAGCTTGCTCTTACGAGCTAACAACTTTGCCAACAAACTGAGCTTTGGCTTGGTCAATAAAAGCCAGCAACAATTCGCCAGAGTATTCGAACAACTCACCGGGCACACTTTGATGCTCGATATAAACAGTTACTTCAATGCCTTTTCTGACGTGACCGACGGTTTCAGGACCCGCGCGAGAACTCTGCAAGCACTATTACGTAGTGAGAAGTCGACTTTCTTGTTGGTCATGACACCAGCAAGTGATGCCAGCTTGATGGCAAGAACCTATATACAACGGCTACACAAAGAAGGCATACACGTGTCAGGCGCTGTATTTAATCAAACCCACCACGTCACAAACATAGCAACCGAACTTGACTTGGCGGCTTCGGCAGTGAATGCCGGCTTATCAGGCAATCTTTTCGGGCGTGCATCAGCATGTCACGCGCAAGCGCTTGTACGCAGCCAACGAGACAACCGCATCATGGAAACTTGGCAAAAAGACATGCAGCTGGCGACCCGCGAAATACCACGCCTGGAAGGCAACGTAAGCAAGCTTGAAGACCTACAGTCCTTTGCCCGGGCATTGTCTGCAGATACTTCAAGCCGGCCATCATCCTAGAAAAATCAGTTGCCCGCTAAAATCGTATACAAGCGACTGAATAATAAATGTAAAACCAAGCGTTTTGCGCACTTTGAAAGTGATTGTAATAACGCAACACAGTTTTGCATTGAATCTTAGGCCACAATACAATGTTGCCGCTCTTGCCAAGGACTACTCTATCTTGAAGGTGGCATAATTGATCTTTCTATATTAGATCCTGTAATTGCGGGCGGGTAGTCGTTTCTGTTTCCACAAGATATAAATAATAACGGGCAAATCGTTGGATATGGGCGGTTAGCTAGTGACCCTGACCCTAAACACTATTATGCATTCATGCTTTCCTATATCCCGGATACAATATTTGACACTCAACCAGTATTTATCCCACCAATGCCACCAATGCCACCAATTCCTGAACCTAAAATCTATGCCATGTTACTGGTGGGTTTAGGGTTAGTATGCTTCATCCTAAAATCCTCAGTTGGATGGTGTTTAGAGTGCGTTATTGTTTCTTTTTGGCAAGGCGCAATGAGGCGAAATAACGAGTTATTGCAACGAATTGCAACACAGCAAAAATGAAAAAATAGCGTGCTATAAACATCATAGCGAGGCTCACCCAAGGGTGTGTATCATATTAAAAATATTATTCTTAATTTCATAAGGTTGGTTGTTTTTGTAGCGGTCAACTGAGGAATTTAGGTTCATCGCAAATCGAAGATATGTAATGCCCGTGTAGTTTAAGTACAATGAACAGAGACTAGCCGACACTTTTAAAGCAAGTGGCAAAGAAAGCGAATATTGAACTAGTACAGTCTAGGCCTGTGCATTTAATATTTTCATTTAGACGATGTAGCAATACTTATGAGATAAACATTCCATATATACATGACCACAACTATTCTGGTTCAATACAAACGTTCTCCACCGAAAAATATAGTATACTTTTCGCATCATAAATTCGCCTTAATAAAATACGTCTAGATTGTAATTTTTTTGGTGAATGCTAATTAGCTAAGTCTTTCTAATGACTGAATACGGAGAAAATAATGAATAAACCACTAAGCTTACTTCTATCTTTTTTTATTTATACTTTTAGTTTTTCCGTTACTGCGCAAGTCAATGAATTAGAAGACGCTATCACCCCTACTTATAATGGCGACAATGGCATCTTGGAAAAAATCATCCGCCCTAAATGTCTTACTTGTCATTCATCTCAACTGAGTGGAGAGTCTGCACGAAATTTTGCGCCAGAAGGGGTTGATTTCGACACCTTTGAGGGTGCCAAACAGCAGGGAAACGATATTGTAAACCAAGCTGTCGAATTTATGAGAATGCCACCAAATAGCGCATTTAGATTAAATGATGACGAGAAACAAGCGGTAAAAAATTGGATGATGCTGGGTTTTCCTGAGGAAACAATGCCTACACATTACATTGTAGCGGACCAAACACTGATATCACCTGAAGTATTCATCATTAATGCTGATGGCAATATCACCACTAAAGCCGTAATTGACATGGGGCTAGTTGGGTCTGCACCGATTCGTTTTGAAATTCAACAGCTAGAAGTTCTTGATATATCGGAATAGCTCAATCAGACAAGAGTTACCATAAACTATAACACCGGGCGTTCGGCCCGGTTTTAATTCTATTCGATTTTAAGCGATTGTTTTGTCAAGCCTATAAATGCAAACATCATTGACATCAGATTCGATTGATGCGAATTATTAGAGGAACCCATTAAACCGAACAGAGAATTACAATTCATTCTCTTCCAACGCGTAAGCGATCAGCCTCTCATTTTCGGGAGAAGATTTCTGTAGCTCCAGAAGGTTTTGTTTAATACTTTTACCGATCAAGTTCGTTTCAGCATTGCTGGAGTTTTTCTGGTTACAACATTCAAGCAGTTCTGCTAAAGCAAGCCATTCTTTTGGAAAATTCTTGCATAATTTACTATGTAGCAGCCTTATTTGATCTGGTGAATATGACCCAGTCACACGCATCTCTTTAATTTCCTCATAGATCCCCATGACCTCAGTACGCGGCTCCGGCTCCTTAATTACAGAGTCTTTAGTCACTACCGATCTATAAATAGACCATTTTGAATGATCCGCGGGACCACCAAATACCGAGGAAATCCTTTTGCCTATCGCCATATGGTAGGCGCCACATTCAGGTTTGAATAGCACTTCCCGATCAAGAGTATATACGCTGCAATCATCAAAAGAGAAAAAAAGATTTTTATGATCATTACGATAAATATTCTCTAACAGGCCGTTTACCGTAATACCGGAGACAAACTCCAGAATAACTCGTTTACCTTCTTCGATGCCAATTGATCGCAGTTCTTCAATGCTATAAAGTGACAAACACTGATTTAACCCTTTCACCATGCCAACCGGGGAGCCGAACCCTTTGTTAAGACGTTCTCTTCCGTAACCATCAATCTCTATTTCATTATAAGACAACTGAATCGGACCTTGGGCACATAGATAGGTCTCATTACCGATAGCATCACATAATAGCTTGGTAAAAAGCCCACTTACCTGAATACCAGACGCCCACTCACAAGTCGATGCGACCTTAGCACTAATCGCCTTTTCAACCGACTCGGCACCCCCTTTCATGTAACACAAACCTCGTGCAAAATCTTCTAATATTTGATGTAGGTGTTTAATATTTTTGGCCACAAATAGTCTGGGCTGAGCTCTCGTAAAGTCGTACTTGAGTTTGATGCAGTCAAGTGTTAGCGGCAATTTTAGAACTTTCTCGTTGTCAAGGCAGGTGATGCTTTCAGATAATGAAGAACACAAACCTGCGCCATAGAATTGGTAATCATCAACCTCACCGAACACACCAAATTCAACAGTCCACCAAAATAAGTTAGACACCATTTGAGATTCTGACATTGGAACATCTTTTTCTAACAAATAAACCAGCTCTTCTTCCGCTATGGCAATCGACTCTGAACTGGAATAAGGAGACTCCTTGATCAAAGACAAGCGTCTCACTTTTTCAAAAACATCGAAATCATGCTGACTCAACATCGCTTTACTGCCAATTTCACCAAAATACTGTAAGAATTTTGCATAATCAGCATCGGCAAGAAAAGACCCATGGCCTACAGATTCATGCAAAATATCGGGGGCTGGCGTATAAAGAATATGTTCAACGCTTCGCATTTCCAGAGAGACCGTTAGAATTTTCAATTTCAGAAACTCCATAAAAATCGGAGTAGATAGAAATCCATCAATAATAACTAGCTTCCAACCAATCTTTCTAAGGTGTAAATTAAGATGATCGATTGAAGGAATATCCTCCAAAGTAATACCATTCTCCTTGACACCTTTAAAAAATATATCGCACGCGGAATTCTTTAATTGCTTTAATAAATTCTTAATCGTGAAACGCCAAACGGCATGATCCCTGGGTGTGTAGCTATTATTTTCTTGAATAATTACAAATTCTTGGAGATGAGGTGGAAGAAGTGCGAAAACTTCTGCTTGCGTAGTAAGCTGTACATTTTCATCTGATACTTGCACTGTATCAGATACTTGTTCAGTAGAATTCAATTCGATATTTTCCTTGTTTGCGCTTCTAATTGCACATAGCAACAACATGAAGAAGCTAAATGTCTGATACGGCCAAATAAACCCGTAACGCAGGTTAAATGACTATTTTAACCATGTAGAAGTTCCAGCCCATTAATTTGGACATCACCGGTAACGTTTGATACTGCTACAAGCTAACCCAGCTTGTAGCTGTCGTATAATTTATACTCATAGAAATCGTTAGTGGCGTCTCGAGGCAGTGCTAAGTTGTTTGAAAAATTGACAACTACTATAACAATATGACGGAAATTCGAATACAACAAACACAGCAAAACTTTTCCTTCAGTTACTTATACTAACCCGTCAATAAATTTACCAGAGATGATAATGCAATATAAATTAACTTAATGTGATAAAACTCACATACAAATAAGACATTCTGGGTTTAGCCTATTTTTGTCAATATCATAACAAAAAACCGCTTCTTCTAACCTAAAACCGGTAACTTTTTGTTATTACAATATTGTTATCCCTTATTCAATACAACGTCATCGGACACTGTTCATTTAGATTAATTTATTAATAAGCCGGGAGTCTTTAAATTGTCTAAAAAAATGAGCCGATTATTTCATTAAGATCATTAAGTCTGACACATGCACACCAATCGCCTTTATACTTACATAGGTCTTTCTACCATATTAGATAATGATCGCCTCACGAACGCACATCATATAAATGTCCGAAACGATGTCACTAGATTTTTTAAAAGGCTATTTAGATTATGATTAAGAATCACGATTATCGCGAAAGAATTATTGATGCGGCGATTGAAATTGCGGAAACATCTTCCTGGGAAGCAGTACGACTTTTTGATGTGGCAATAAAATTAAATATCACCTTAGATGATATCCGTCCTTTTTTCCGAGAAAAAGAAGATCTGATTGATGCATGGTTTGATCGTGCTGACAGCCTCATGCTGAAGGTATCGGAACAAGCAGAGTTTCTCACACTGCCACCTCAAGAACGACTCCATCATTTGATCATGGCATGGCTGGATGCGCTGGCAGCTCATCGCACAGTGACTCGTCAAATGATCGGCGCCAAACTGGAACCTGGCCATATTCATATTCAAGTCCCTGCCATCATGCGCGTTAGCCGGACTGTACAATGGATGCGTGAAGCCGCACAACGTGATGCCACTTATGTACGCCGCGCCTTGGAAGAAACCGCACTAACCACAATTTATTTGGCTACTTTTGTCTACTGGATGAATGATATCTCTGAAAACTCACAAAATACACGGGAGTTTTTAGCACATAAACTACAAATTGCTGAAACCTTGGATCATGTGGTCTACGGTTCACATCAACAAGATACGGAGTCACAACCGCCCCAGGTTGAAGCAAAGCCCGTTGAGCCAGATCACTAACCCGACAAAACAATGGATCCGCTTACTCATGCCTTAAGCGGTGCTTTACTAGCTAGAGCGACAGCACAGAAGCCCCAACAAGCCAAGGGGTTAAATCCACAGTTACCGCTACGCACACGCATCATCATCGGCTTTAGCGCAGCCGCATTCCCAGATCTGGATCTAGCATTACGATTGATTGATACCATCACGTATCTCAATTGGCATCAGGGTCCTACCCACTCATTGGTTCTGCTACCGGCATGGGCATTGTTGCTATCATTGTTGTTTGCAAGACTATTACATCATCAGTATTCTTGGAAGCTGTTTTACCTTCCTGTTTGCTTGGGTATTGGTATCCATATTGTGGGTGACTTAATCACATCCTATGGATTAATGTTATTCGCACCCTTCTCTACCCAACGCTTTTCCCTACCACTTGCTTTTGTCATCGACCCTTGGTTTAGTCTGATTATAATTTCTGGGCTAGTACTCTCTTTCCTATTTCCACAGAAAAAATCTTTTTCAACCTACGCCCTTCTTGCACTGGTAGGATATATTGCAACACTATGGCATTTACACGAACGCGCACTTAATATCGGAACGGACTATATGAAAAACGGTGCATTCCACTCGGGAACGGTTCATGCGCTACCACAACCTTTATCCCCCTTTAATTGGAAGATCATTATCCATCAAGACGATTCCTTCCACCTTACCTATGCGAATCTATGGCCACACCTTGATGACCTTCAATCGGACGACACTAAAACCGCAAAATGGCAATTAAAAAAAATGGCCGCCACTTATCGGCCAACGACTAAACTGATATGGCAACACCATCAGCAATTCGGTGATGATCCCAACAACGTCATTCTTGCGCGCAAATCCTGGCAACAGCCAGCTTTTGAAAAATTTCGCAGTTTCTCAGTTTTCCCACTACTCGATCGTATTGAGCACAATAAAAACGGCATTTGTTTTTGGTTCTACGATCTACGCTTTCAGTTTCCCGAACTGCCACCATCATTCCGTTATGGCATTTGTCAAAAAGAAGGTGACTCGGAATGGCAGATGCTGCGCCAAAAAGGACTATTTTTAATTGATTGAACGCAGTCTCAGCTACAGATTTTCTCGAGGTACTCAATCGTCAAACCATTAACTCTTGGCACACCAGTTCCCAAATCAGCCGGATAGTCTTCAATTCTTCCAGTACGAACATATCCTCGGCGCTCATAAAACTCAATTAATTCTGGGCGTTGAGAAACCACAAACATTTCAAACCTTTTAGTACCTAAAGACGTTAAAGCAAAACTTTCCGCTTGCTTGAGTACATGCTTACCAAGCCCTTTGCCTTGCAAATTTGGATGTACAGAGAAAAAACCAATAGTTGCACTGTCTTTAACTTTTGACACGTAAATACAGGAAACCAGTTGTTGTCGCTGCTTGATAACAAAGAAATTAGTATCAGGAACAGTCAAAAGAGAGGCCACCTCTTCCCCAGTCGTTCTATGGCCCTGGATAATATGGTTTTCTTTTGTCCACCCGGTCTCACCTCGATAGGTTAAATTAACCAAACTAGAGATTTCATTACATTGATTTTGTCGGGCGTATTCTAGATTAAACTCAGAAAAATTAATCATATCTCGCTCCATTCAGCCTAAAACTCCCGGTTAAAACACATTGATCACGGGACTTTTAGTCAATGCAACTAAGACAATATATAAGAATACAAATTGCGCAAGCACCCAAGCGATAATCTTAGCTCGACGCGTTCGACCAAATCGCATAGCAATCATGCCCAGACAAATATATAACAATAACCCAGCAATTTTTGCGCTTAACCAGGAATGATCAATGGGATTCTGCTGGATGATCATAGCTAGAGCAATGGCACTGATCAGCAACATCGTATCAATCACATGCGGCAATATTTTCACCCACCGCTGACGGATGTTTTCTGAACCTTTAATCAACCAAACGCCACGTACAAAAAATAGCGAGAAGCTTAAAATAACACTAACAACATGAATAATCTTGAGTAGCGTATAACTCATGACGCACTCCCAGAGATTAACCAACCATGGCTTCCTGCAACTGCACCCGCCACAGTGATCAAACTTAGCGTCAGCAATACAAAATGCATGCGCATAATTCTCACAAAAGATTGAGATGAAACATTTTTATTTGTCCCATCTGTAGATTCATTTTTGCGAGTACGTGGTTCAAACACAAACAACATGATCGTAAAAAGGAGCCAAATCAGAACCATCGTATGCATCCACCAATATTGCCATTGCAAAAAACGAGACCAAGCATCCATAACATAGGTCATATAGAAACCACTTAAACCAACAAACAATGTGGAATAACGTGCTTGGGCCGCAAATCGTCGCCTAAAGTTTTCAAAAAACAACATCGCTTCGGTTGGTGACTGCATACGTGCCAATGTTGGCAATAACACAGTCGTCACCATTGCCACACCGCCAATCCAAAGTACAACGCCTAAAACATGCAAAACTCTGGCGAATACGAATTCTTCCATTTGAAATACGACTATCTAGATAAAGGACTACTGGTAGAAAAATAAGTACGCCACACTAACCCGCTATATAGCGCACTATTTTATTGACTAACTACTAACGGTATCTGAAGCCCACTCCTCTGCTTCATCAAAATCACTAAACACAGCCACATTTGCATTGATAAAAAGATTAGAAACCCAAGCACTCCATGCTTGCCATTCATCGTCTGTAACCACGGCAACCCGATTAAATTCGCTGCCATGTTCTCGCATAAACTTAATCTCTTCCCATGCAACATCAACGGTATAATCCAACATATCCCGCCAATCAAACAGAAGATTCGCTTTGCCATCAAAATGCGATTGATAAAGAACTTGCTGTTCAAATTCATTATAGTCAGTTAATGTAAACTCACCAATTACAGCGACGATAACAAGATTGCCTTTTTTCTGAATAGTAATCATGGCCTCACCTCAAATGATAACAACCACATCATAGGCAAATAAATGGCTTGGTGCAAACTTTGTATCTCCAAAAACTATTTTTGCGCCGATTTAGGTAGCAATCTAAGACTAAAAATGCCACTCAGCGACCCGCCCAGAACAATTAGACCCATTCCTAACCAAGCAATCAAAGGATAATCCTCGTTCCAAAGCAAAATACCCCAAAGACCGGCAAACAACACCGTAGAGTACCCTAACGAACTGACTACCAACGTTTTCCCGGTTCGATAAGCTCTTGTCATAGCAAGCTGCGCAAGTGTTGCCGTCACACCTAAGCCTAGTAACAACATGATATTTTCTGATGTAATTGGACTAAACGCCGTTAACAATAACCATATGCCAGTTGTTAATGTACTAATTAGCGTGAAATAAAACACCACACGCCACTCAGACTCCCCAAGATTTCCCAGTTGCCTAACATTTAAGTACGCAACGGCTGCAAAGAAACCTGAGGCCAGACCTGTCAACCCTGCCACCCAATGTTCGTCATCCAACGTAGGTCTCAATAGCAAAAGAACTCCAATAAACCCAATCGCTATTGCACCAACTAATGGCCAATGCAAATGCTCTTTCAAGATCACTGTGGAAAATAATGCCAGAAAAAGTGGCCAACTATAATTTAACGACACTGCTGTAGCCAATGGCAATTGCGTAATACAATAAAAAAACAATAACATGCCACCAAGGCCAAACAACCCACGCCAACAATGGACTCGCCAATGTGGCGTTAGCAAGGTATAGCGATAATAATGAACCACAAAATAGGTCACAACAACACCAAACAAAGATCGATAAAACACTAATTCAACACTTGAGAAATTTTCTGCGCCTAGTTTGACTAAAACACCCATGCCGGCAAACATAAAGGCAGCCACAAGCATCCATAGAGAGCGCATTAGATTTCAACCTTTATGATTAGACGGATACAGTCAAACATTTGATCAAACAAAAATCGTTTTCCCACGACAAAAACTTAAAACTCAAGCATCAATCGATCAATAAATAACTGCTTATCGCAGTTACATTATCTTCTAAAAAAGATACGTTATAGCCAATATGATGCTCCATCAAAAAAACAACCTTCATAAGCTTGGCAATAATACCCCTATTGATAGTAGAATATCGTTGCACTTGTGCAAGATATTAGAACAAACAATTATATATGAATGAATAAAAATTAACGTTTTGAATCGTTGATAAGTTCTGTTGACCTGAATAAATCGATGATTACTTAAGTAAACGAACTCATACTCAACAAAAGAGAGCAACTTTATGAAACCTAAACAACAGATAAGAAATAACGCATGGGGATTATTACTGCCTGTCGCACTTGTTTTTACCCTAGCAGCATGTGATGACACAACCAATCTGCCTGGCAGTAACCGTAGCACCGCACCAGAAAGTGATCCGATTATATTGCCATCCGGCTCTGCAACTGGCGTATTACTCGGCGGCACACCTGTCTCGGGTGTCTCCTACTCTGCTTCATCAGGCAAATCTGGCGTCACCGATGAACAAGGTCAATTTGATTTTAGTTATGGAGACACAGTCGAATTTAAAATTGGCAAATTGAGCCTAGGAAAAGTAGCGGCAACAGATATTATTACACCGATTACTTTAGCAGAAGGAAGTGAGAACAAACTCAATAACCTCATCACACTCCTGCAATCATTGGATGCTGATAGCGACTCTTACAACGGAATCAGCATTTCTGATGCTACCGCTGATGCCCTTAGTGGTTCAATTAATTTGCAAAACGACCCAGACACATTTGCAAAATCCGCCAATTTACAGGATGCGCTTGAAGCCAGCGGCATTGATGGTGAAGTCAAAACACCTGAACAAGCCAACGAGCTATTTCTCGCTCAAGGCATTAGCACACTTGACGCCTATACATGGGCGTCTCATGATGGTAGCGTAGCCAACATGTTACGCGTTGCAAATGATGGCAGTGGAAATTATTTACATGGTGTAGCCAGGCCAGATGATTCCTGTGATGAAAATAGGGTATGTCGTGGCCGCGTCATCTACAAAGCAGGCGCTGAATTTGGCGTTGGAAATGCAACAGAAGTGGATGCTAGAGGATTTATATTGAAAGGAGAGCCGATCGTCGACACCAATCTTAGAGCAGGCTTATCGTATCCAGCAGCAAACAGACGCGTTCGTACCGATGGCCTGGCTTTGATTTACTCCGACATCGTTCCTTTACCGCTTGAACGGGAACAAAAAGGCATCTTTTCCGAAATCTTCCATATCGGGGGAGCATCAAGCACTGTGTCGGCTAAAAGAGATGCTGTGGCTGAAACCGTCATTGTTGATTCACGGCTCAGAAGGGTTGAAAATGATCCCTCTGGAATTATAGGCGCTTGGGCATATGATCCAGACACCATCAATACCAGAACCGCTATTTTCTTCCCAGATGGGAAGGTCTTTTTAGTCGACCCAACGGGTGAAGCACCTAATGAAGAACAGGCTGCATGTGCTAATCCAGGCGTAGAATTTGCCAATTACACCTTTAACAAAGGTGCCAATTCATTAAACATTTCAGGATTCACCTACAATACGGATGGTTGTATTGGACTTTCAAGCTTGGAAAGTAATGAAGCACACAAATTCACGATTGATTCAAGTGGCGACACAGCCATACTTGAAAAACACGGTGAAGAACCTGTAACAGTTTATCGAATTTCCGGATAAATCTATACATCCGTTATTCATTGATTATTCACTCACCGGAAAAAAACTACTTCCGGTGAGTGTTGTAATCTATAGCACGATGTTTATCTGATCACCCCAGCCCTATCCATCTATGCCCATCATTCGTGTCGCGCTTAACGTCCCACTCGACACACTATTTGATTACTCAATCACTGAAGTCAGTAACAAAGATATTGGTTTACGTGTCCTCGTTCCATTTGGACCAAAATTGATGACCGGAATTATTATTGCGGTAACCACTGAAACGGATGTTCCTCCCGAGAAACTAAAATCCGCGAAATGTATTTTTAAAGAAACCCCTCCGCTGCCTAAGACATTACTCGAGTTATTTCAATTTTGTAGTCAGTATTACCATCATCCACTAGGCATGGTGATTATGAACGGATTACCCGTCAAGTTACGTGGAAACAAGGCCGTCAAACAAAAAGAACTTAAAGTACCGTACCAATACAGTCTAACGCAAACTGGCAAACAAATTGATCCTGCAAGTATTCCCGCTCGTAATACTATCTCGCACCGTTTATTAGCTTTACTAAAGCATTCTGACAGCATCACACTTGATCAAGTAAAAGAAATTTCACCTAGCGCACCAAATCGATTAAATCAATGGATCCAATCGGCTTGGGTAAGCGCCTCACCTGTCGGTATCGCTGCAACACCACCCTCTTTACCGCCAAAGCTAACTGCAGAACAACAACTTGCCGTCAATACGATTACAGCAGAAATGCATCAATTTAATACTTGGTTATTACATGGCATTACCGGCAGTGGAAAAACCGAGGTTTATTTACGCTTAATTGAACATACCTTATCGCAAGGGAAACAAACTTTAGTACTAATCCCTGAGATTAGCCTAACACCGCAATTGGAAGCAGTTTTTCGCGCGCGGTTTTCTACCACTCACCTGGTCAATCTACATAGCGGACGCAATGATACCGAGCGTATGACCGGCTGGCTTCAAGCGCTACAGGGTGAAGCTAAAATTATCTTAGGAACACGACTGGCCATTTTCACCCCATTGGCAAAGCTTGGTTTAATTATTGTTGATGAAGAACAAGACGGTTCCTTTAAACAACAAGATGGTCTTCGTTACTCCGCACGAGATATCGCAATTTTTCGTGCTAGTCAAACTAACACTCCTATTATCTTGGGTTCAGCAACCCCTTCACTGGAAAGCTACCATAATGCACTAACGGGCCGCTATCGCCACTTGCGTTTGCAAACCCGCGCCAACGAAAATGCCACACTACCGACGATTACCTGTATCGACACGCGCACGTCAAAAGCCCCAGAAGGTTTTTCTGAACCACTGATTAGCGCTTTACAAAAATGTCTTGATGAAAAACACCAAAGCCTCGTTTTTATTAATCGACGGGGTTATGCGCCTATTTTGCTCTGTAAATCCTGCGCATGGACCGCCTCTTGCCAACGCTGCACCAGTCGGCTTGTGGTCCATTTACGTGACAAAAAACTAACCTGTCATCATTGCGGCCATACTGAAAAATTCCCACTTGCCTGCCCACAATGTGGTGATCAAGACATCATCCCCTTCGGACAAGGCACTCAACGAATTGAAGACACCTTAAACAAACATTTCCCAGAGGCACGAATTTTACGCATTGATCGTGACAGTATCCGCCGGAAAGACGCTTGGCAAGACATTCTAAAAGCCATTCAAACACAGCAAGTCGATATCCTAGTTGGCACCCAATTACTCGCTAAAGGACATGACTTTCCCAATCTGGCATTGGTCGGAATTTTAAATGCCGATGCATCGCTCTATAGTATTGATTTTCGGGCAAGTGAACGCTTGTTTTCCCAGCTCATGCAGGTTTCTGGACGCGCTGGCAGGGCTAATGTACCCGGCCATGTCCTTATTCAAACCGAGTTCCCAAACCACCCACTTTATTATGCCTTACAACAACATGACTACGATGCACTAGCCAATCTACTATTGGCAGAGCGGAAAGCCGCAGGTTTTCCGCCATTCATTTATCAGGCATTATTACGCGCTGAAGCGCATGACATGAAGATTGTTCTGAATTTCTTAACCGGTGCAGCTGAAATCGCAAACCCAGTTCCTGGTATTGAACTATTTGACCCGGTGCCCGCGCAAATTACTCGCTTGCAAGGTATGGAAAGAGCACATTTGCTCGTACAATCAACTTCGCGCAAACTGCTTCAATCCTTTTTAACCGTTTGGCATGCTAAACTGAAACAACTACCATCCAGGAAAATACGTTGGGCTTTAGATATCGACCCGATTGATTTCTGATCTTTATCAGTACGGGACGAACCAACTATCATAGAGATTTTTACACATAGGAATTAATAACCATGCTTGAGAAACACGATTTACACCATGAATTTCCAGAACACTATGACCGCATCCATGAGTTAAAAATCAGCAACGCACATTTTGCCCGCTTGTTTGAAGAATATCATCACATTAACCGTGAAGTTGCAAGAATTGAAGAAGGTGTTGAAAATACCAGTGATGCCTATTTGGAAGAGTTAAAAAAGAAACGTCTGTTACACAAAGACCAGTTATTTAGTATGATCACTAGTAAATGATTCATCAAGCTTGACATAGACCGCAACAAAATGATTGATATTTATGTTGGGAATTATGGAATTTGGAAGGGTGATGAAGGTCAAATGGTTGAAAACTTACGCACATTACACGGCATAAAAAATGAGTAATAAACAACCTCATGACAAATAAGACACAACAACTCATTCTTGAGTCGGATCTAACCTGTCCCCATTGCCATTTCACCAAGCGTGAAACAATGCCGACCAATGCCTGCCAATATTTTTACGAATGCACGCATTGCAAGACTTTATTATCACCCAA
>JAJFJJ010000043.1 GCA_021774195.1 Nitrosomonas sp.
CTTTCACCTTGTCTTAGGTTCTCCCAGCGCCAACGCCACCATCGCTGATGGGCTTTCTATTGCCACCATTTTCGATAATGACGCCCCTTCCGGCACGCCAGCCGTCACCATCAATGATTTTACGGTGGATGAACAAACCAAGGAAGCCACTTTTGTCATTACACTTGACAAGCCTTCCACCAACGTCGTTTCAATGAATTACACTACTCAGGATGGCACTGCCAAAGCAGGCTCAGATTTCATCGCTACCAATGGGTCGCTTAATTTCGCGCCTGGCGAAACAGCCAAAACCGTTAAGGTCACTTTAAATGACAATGCCGCATCTGAAGGCTCCGAAGCGTTCAATTTGAAACTATCTGCCATTACCAATGCCACCACGCTCGACCCCATTGGCACGGCCATCATCTATGAAAATGATGCGACGTCTGTCAGCAATTCCAACATCTTCGTTGATGATAGCTTTGTTGATGAATCACAAACTTATACAGACTTCCTGGTGCGCTTAGATGCACCCAATACAGATACGATCACCATCAATTATGGCACCTCATCAGGTAGCGCTAGTTTCAATACAGACTATACGCATACAACTGGAAACTTAACATTCACACCTGGCGAAATGGTTAAAACTGTGCGTGTCACATTGAAAAACGATGCGGCTGTTGAGCCTATCGAAAACTTCCATCTCTTCTTAAGCTCCCCTAGCGCCAACGCTACTATCGCTGATAATTCTGCCCTTGCCACCATCATTGATGATGATAGCGCACCTTTAACACCAATTATCTTCAATGGCACTGATGGCAATAATATTTTCAGAGGAACACCTTATATTGATGAACTGAATGGGGGCCTCGGAAACGACATTTTGGATGGCGCTGGTGACAATGATCATTTAATTGGCGGCCCTGGCAATGATATTTACTTTATCCAAGATGCGGGTGACAGCTATACCGAGTTACGAGGCGAAGGCACTGATTTGGTAATTAGTTTTCTGAACACCCACACCTTAGACTCTCAGGTTGAAAACCTACTACTGTCTGGCAACGCAAAAATAGGAATTGGTAATAACAAGCGCAACACTATTACAGGTAACGAAAAGAATAATACTATTGATGGCGGCGGTGGTAGCGACGAGATGCTGGGCGGGCGAGGTAGTGATAACTATGTTGTTAACGTTAGTGGCGACATTGTCATAGAAAATGCTAACCAAGGTACCGATACGATCAACAGCAGCGTCACTTACCAACTCCCGAGTAATGTTGAAAACCTCACCTTGACAGGCGGGTCAGCCATTAATGGTACAGGTAACAGTTTGGCTAACCAGATCATTGGAAATGCTGCTAAGAATGTACTCAATGGCGGCGCAGGCGCGGACACTATGGCAGGCGGCCTGGGTAATGACAATTATACCGTTGATAATGTTGATGATATAGTGATCGAGAATTCTGGAGAAGGTAGAGACAAAATCAATAGCAGAGTGACCTATAAGCTACCCGATAATGTCGAAAATCTCACGCTAAAGGGGAGTTCCGACATTGATGGCCGAGGAAATAGTCTAGCCAATAAGCTGGTCGGAAATTCCGGCGATAACGAATTATTTGGTAATGGGGGTAACGATAGACTTGATGGTAAAGGCGGTGCTGACATCATGCGCGGAGGATCCGGCAATGACGAGTACACTGTTGATAACATTGGAGATATCGTTATTGAAAACACAGGTAATGGTTCGGATATCATCTCCAGTAACGTAACTTATACATTACCCGCTAACGTCGAAGATTTCACGCTAAGGGGATCAGCAGCAATCGACGGAACAGGTAATGGACAACCCAATAATATCACTGGCAATTCAAATGATAATCAATTGAATGGCAGAGGAGGAAATGACACCATCGATGGGGGCACTGGCACCAACACACTAACGGGAGGGGGAGGCAGAGATAACTTCAAATTCACCACTACCGGTCACATTGACACAATTACTGACTATGATGTCCCCAGAGATACCATTCAACTGGACAATGCTGTATTCGCTTCACTTAATACGACCGGAACCCTGTCTGCCGATCAGTTTATTATCGGCACCCAAGCATTGGATGCCGATGACTTTGTTATATACAACGACACCACAGGTGCGTTGTTATACGATGCAGACGGTAATGGCGCAGGCGCTGCGATACAAATTGCCTCACTTGGCGCTGGTTTAGCCATGACCAACGCAGATATTGTCGTGATCTAAACTTCATCAAGAAATACCATAAGAGCGCCCCTAAAAATCCATTTTTTAGGGGCGATTGCTTATGCGTTAACGGGATAATAATCCTAGAAAAATCAGTTGAACACAGAATTTGCATTGAATCTTAGGTCACAAGACAAGGCGCCGTTCGCAGACAATGGCCGTAGTCCTTGGCAAGAGCGGCAACACAGTATTGTGGCCTTAGATTCAATGCAAAACTGTGTCGCGTTATTACAGCCACCTTCATGGCGTGCAAAATGGTTGATTATCACATTGTTATTCAGTCACTTATATGCGGTTTTAGCGGTCAACTGATTTTTCTAGGATAATGGAAACATGTTCAAAACAAATCGAAACTTTTCAGCTTACCGTAATATTCTGAATGGTTACGACGAATCAATCTATTGGATCTTGTTCCACCACTTTAGGAACTGCGCAAATTCGCACGGTCTTGACGACTTGATTCTTAATTTGCATAATTTCCATCGGATAACCTGCAACAGTAATCCCCATCCCTGCTTCCGGGATATCCTGGAAATGCTCAAGAATCAACCCATTTAGCGTTTTAGGGCCTTTTAATGGAAACTTAAGCGCCAATTTACGGTTGAGGTCTCGCAACAGGGTACTGCCTTCAACAATGACACTACCGTCTTTCTGCGTTAGGAAGGTATTGGATTGCGTGGGGGCTTGAGTTGTGAATTCACCAATAATTTCTTCCAGAATATCTTCAATGGTAACTAATCCTAACCATTCTCCATATTCATCGACCACTAGGCCGATTCTTAATTGATTTTCCTGAAAGAGTTGTAATTGAGTAAATAGTGGCGTACCAGATGGGATGAAATAGGGCTCACGCATAACTGTTTCAAGCATTTTTGCAGTGATTTTGCCACTTTGCATCAAATTCAAAACTTTACGTACATGAACAATTCCAACGATATTGTCCATACGTTCGCGATAAATCGGCAGCCGAGTGTGATGACAAGTTAGTAATTGAGAATGAATAACTTCATCTTCAGCATTCAAGTCAATTGCCTCAATTTGCCCACGCGGCACAATGACATCGTCAACTGTTACAGTTTCAAGATCAAACAAGTTCACCAACATGCTTTGGTGTTTCTTCTGGATGAAGTGACCACCTTCCAACACCAATGTTTTTAATTCTTCGGTGCTGATTTTTTGCTCGATCTGCCCTTCTTTTGGTTTCAAGCGCAGCAGAAATAACAACCCATTAACAAAAAGATTCACAAACCATACGACCGGATAAAAAACCTTTAATAGCGGGGTTAGCACATAGCTGGCAGCTAGTGCAATCCGTTCCGGATAGGCCGCTGCAATCACTTTTGGGGTAATCTCACTAAATAACAATATGGCGAAGGTAACCAGAATGGTGCCCATTAGTAAGGCCATTTCATCCTGACCAAAGAATGTTGCAATAATCACCGCCACCAATGTAGCCGAGGCGGTATTCAGAAGATTATTACCCAACAAAATAACGCCCAGCAAACGGTCGGTTTTGTCTAATAACTTGGTAGTCAACAGTGCTCCGCGATGTCCTTGCTTCGCGAGATGTTTTAAGCGATAGCGGTTGATCGCCATCATACTGGTTTCAGATAAAGAGAAAAATCCTGAGAGGATTAATAAAAACACTAATGCTATGAGCATGTAATGTAAGGGGATATTTTCCAAGAAACACCTTTATAACGTATTAAAAATGTTTAGTTGTTTGAAATCATCAGTACTGACATGACGATTATTTGCTTCTACAAGGCAACCAGGATAAACGGAATAAATTGTTATGTCACATTAATTACTTGTCATGGATGCCAAAAACAGCTGACATGATGTTTCTTGAGGCAGGATTATCATTAACTAAACTGGTGTTTACCATTTTGTTGCTCAGTCTTATCCTAAAGCGCCAATTTCCTCGGAAAGAATGGAATACCATAAAACCAAACTGCTTACTACTCACCAACAATAAATTCACAACCAATAAAGAACTAAACCACTTCCAACTTTGCATATTCCAACAACAACCATTTGGTGCCTACTCGATTAAAATTCACTTGCACTCGAGCATCACCACCCACGCCTTCATAATTAACAATCACGCCAGCACCAAATTTAGCATGTTCTACTGACTGCCCGATTCGCCACTGACCTACAGAAGGCTTCGTATTACTCGTTTTAAAATTCCGCACAGATGGAAAACTTTGTTGAAAAGAATCGTTATCCAACTGCGGCGCGGCTTGCAACCATTTCAAGGAATCTTCAGGAAGCTCATTTAAAAAACGAGAGGCAATGTTATAGCGCGTTTGACCATGTAGCATGCGGCTTTGCGCTAAACTTAAATATAAGCGACGCCGGGCTCTGGTGATAGCCACATACATTAATCGTCGTTCTTCTTCCAGGCCATTGGTTTCATTGATACTGTTCTCATGTGGGAAAAGCCCTTCCTCCAGACCACTCAGAAAAACACTATGAAATTCAAGACCCTTTGATGCATGTACCGTCATTAGTTGTAAAGCATCTTGTCCGCTACCCGATTGATGTTCTCCAGCCTCCAATGACGCATGCGCTAAAAATGCGGCAAGGCTATCATCGTCTGCTTCATGCACAAAACTAGTCGCAGCATTGATCAATTCATTCAGATTCTCCAATCGATCAGCACCTTCCCGTTCTTTACTGTAATGCGCAATCAATCCACTTTGGGTCAGCATTTGCTCGACAATCTGCGGCAATGCCAAAGCCCCCAGATCTTTCCGCATGGTCATAATCAGGCGAACAAAACCCGCCACACCCTTCTGAGGTTTTTCCAATTGATGCTCAAATGCTTCCTCACCACCATTTTTGTGTACTGCAGCGGCCCATAAGCTACCATCCAAACGCCGCGCTTCATCTTGCAATTGTTCTAGGGTACGAGCACCAATTCCCCGAGTAGGAAAGTTAATCACACGTAATAAAGCATTATCATCTTCTGGATTAGCAATTAAACGTAGATAAGCCAACGCATGTTTAATTTCTTGGCGTTCAAAAAACCGCATCCCACCATATACACGGTATGCTAACGAAGCATTAAACAAACTATGCTCTAAAACCCTGGATTGCGCATTTGAACGATATAACAAAGCAATTTGCGACAAAGCAACGCCTTCCGCATGCAATGACTTGATCTCATCAACAATAAATGAGGCCTCATCATAATCATTCGGTGCGTTGTATACTCGTAGTGGTTCTCCTTGTCCTTCATCTGTCCACAAGTTTTTTCCGAGCCTTTCGCTGTTGTACTTAATCAGTACATTAGCCGCTTCCAGAATATGGCCGTGAGAGCGATAGTTTTGTTCCAGCTTGATCACTTTAGACACATCAAAATCACGCTCAAAATCTTTCATGTTTCCGGTATCGGCCCCACGAAAGGCATAAATACTTTGATCATCATCTCCGACCACAAAAACAGCAGCGGTCTCTTTCGCACCAGCACCTGCTAGCAATTTAAGCCACTTGTATTGTAATCGATTGGTGTCTTGAAACTCATCCACCAAAATATGGCTAAAGCGCTCTTGATAATGATGACGCAGAATTTCATTACGACTCAATAGCTCGTAGCTGCGTAACAGTAGTTCCGGAAAATCTACCACTCCTTCCTTGTTGCATTGCTGCTCGTAAGCTCGATATAACTCCAACAGATGACGTGAAAAAGCATCATCCACCTCCACATAATCTGCTCTTAGTCCAGCTTCCTTAGCATTATTAATAAACCATTGCACTTGACGCGGCGGAAATTTTTTATCATCGACTGACAATCGTTTCAGAATCCGCTTGACCACCGCTAATTGGTCTGCCATATCAAGAATCTGAAAAGTCTGCGACAATCCAACGTCCTGATGGTGCGCACGCAACATGCGATTACATAGGCCATGAAAAGTACCCACCCACATTCCTCGCGTATTAATCGGCAACATCGCCGTGATACGCGCAATCATTTCCTTAGCAGCTTTGTTAGTAAATGTGACTGCCAAAATACCATGTGGACTGACCTGACCGGTTTGAATCAAATGGGCAATACGTGTCGTCAAAACGCGGGTTTTTCCACTTCCGGCACCTGCCAATACCAACACCGATTGATGTGACAATGTGATAGCCTCTAATTGCTGCGGGTTAAGGTCAGTTAACAGGGGGGACATAGATAAAATAAAATAGAAAGTGTGCAGGGTTACACACGCAAATCCGACAGGATATATTGATAGTAGACAAAGAACAGCTGATTAATTATGAATCAGATTAATGAAGTCGTCATTTAATCTTGATCCATAAATTAATCTAGAACATCTCTGAAATATTACGCCTTACTTTTTGCTACGATATCCAAAATCAGCGGCGCCAGAATTAGCTCAATCGCCATACCCATTTTACCACCCGGAACTACAATGGTATTTGGGCGTGACATAAATGAATCATGAATCATACTCAGCAACAATGAAAAATCGACTTCAGATGGATCCTTGAAACGAATGACTACCATGCTCTCATCCAACGTTGGTATTTCACGTGCAATAAACGGATTAGACGTATCTACTGTCGGCACTCGTTGAAAATTGATATGGGTGCGTGAAAACTGCGGCGTAATGTAATGCACATAATCATGCATACGACGTAAGATCGTGTGTGTTACGGCTTCTGCTGAATAGCCACGCGCGTTAGTGTCACGAAAGATCTTCTGAATCCACTCCAGATTAACAATCGGCACCACGCCCACTAACAAGTCAACATATTGTGCCACATCGGCCGTATCACTACTGGCTCCACCATGTAATCCCTCATAAAACAGCAAATCAGAACCCGGTGCTATCGGCGACCATGGTGTAAAGGTGCCCGCTTTTTGTTGCCACGGTGCGGCCTCTTCATCGTTATGCAAATACAAACGAGTCTGACCGCTACCACTCTGACCGTACTCTTTAAATAAAGCCTCTAGCTTGTCAAATTCATTGGCTTCCGGCCCGAAGTGACTGATGGCTCTCCCACTATTTTTTTCTGAATCGGCAACTGCCTGCTTCATAGCTTCGCGGTCATAACGATGAAAACTATCGCCCTCTACCACTGCCGCCGCCAAATTCTCGCGACGAAAAATATGCTCGAAACTACTCTTAACCGTAGACGTACCTGCACCAGAAGATCCAGTAACAGCAATAACCGGGTGTTTTTGTGACATTCTAATTCTCCCTAAAAAATATTATTCAATTTACCGACCCTGATATAACGCCTCGACGGTAATGTTTTTGCCGTGATGATACCATTTTTTTCAACACCTTTAGACAGGTGATTTGCCTGTTCAGCTTTCGTTCAGTTTCCATAGATAAAATAACACGAACTAATTTAGATTTATTCATGCCGAATATCATATGAGAATAAGCAATAATACCGCTTAAACACGCTATAAATTTAGTCATAGGTTCGCGGTCAAATCGACTGTAAAACCTAAAACCATATAGCCGGCACAAAATGGAGTTCAATATGAAAGACTTAAACTGGCCACTATTAGCAGTCGCCATATTCGCTTTGTTAGCAAGTGATGCCACTTGGGCACGCGGTGGACACGATGGCGGTGGGAGTCATATTGGCGGCGGCAGCCAAAGACACTTCAGCGGTGGCAGTAGCCATAGGCACTTTAGCGGCGGCGGCATTAGCCATAGACACTTTAGCGGCGGGAATCATCATATTGGTGGTGGGCATCGACACATTGGCGGAGGACACCGCCACAACTATAACCGTTTCAATTTCGGCATCAACTTAGGCGGCTATTACCCTGGGTATTATGGCTATCGATCTTATGGTTACAGAAGACCTTATTATCGTTCGTACGCTTACCCTTCAACCGTTGTCGTTCCATCTTCACCACCAGTCTATATACAAAGAGCAGACCCTGCTCCCGTCCAACCACAGACTAATTACTGGTATTATTGCAGGGAACCGGACGGTTATTACCCCTATGTCAAACAATGCCCGGCAGGCTGGCTTCAAGTAGCCCCCCAACCCGCACAATAATGCAAAGAGGTATGCTATGTTAATAATACAAAGATTACTAACGCTATTCATTTTGTTTCTCTTAGTCGCCTGCGTCAATATGCCGACAGGTCCCAGCGTTATGACACTTCCAGGTTCTGGCAAAAGCTTTGATCAGTTTCGACTTGATGAATATGAATGCCGCCAGTATGCTTATCAACAAGTTGGCGGAACAACTGCACGCGATGCTGCCCATAGCAGCGGTATAGAAAGCGCTGCTGTTGGTGCTGGATTGGGTGCTGCTGCTGGCGCACTCATTGGCGGTGGAGAAGGCGCTGCAATTGGTGCCGGCACAGGGCTTTTAATAGGCGGACTTAGTGGCTCAAGTACTTCACGCACATCTGGTTATGCCAGCCAACATCGCTATGACATCAGCTATATTCAGTGTATGTACGCCAAAGGACACCGTGTACCAGTATCAGGAAGAATTACTAATGATCGCGCCACAGTCCCTAGCACGCCTAGAAACATATCAACGCCACCAACCGGCTTTACACCACCGCCACCACCACCGGGCAACCCGCCACCACCGCCACCAAAATAATGGCCAAGGGTTTGTTGTCATCAGTACAACAAACCCTGCATAAAACAGTACGAATCGAATCGCTCAATGTACCTATTGGGTGCCTCTAAAAATTCGGATTTCTAAACAAGACAAGGCGAGAACAAAAAATGTTGGCGCAGCATATAGCTGATATGTAAGGGATATTTTTTGTGAGTAACGCAGTATTGTGACGAAATATGGATTTTTAGAGGTGCCCTATTGTCAATTGACCACTTTCAAATTGAAAATAGCACCTTGTCTACTTAAATCTAAATCCTCAGTTGGGTGGTGTTTAGAGTGCGTTATTGTTTCTTTTTGGCAAGGCGCAATGAGAAGTGAACGAGTTATTGCAATGAATTGCAACGCAGCAGAAATGAAAGAATAGCGTGCTATAAACATCATAGCGAGGCTCACCCAAGAGGTGTGTATCATATTAAAAATATTATTCTTAATTTCATAAGGTTGGTTGTTTCTATAGCGGCCAACTGAGGTTTTAGGTTAAATCAATCCGAAAAGAAATCACGTGCTTTATCCATCCAAGATTTAGCACGGGGACTATGACGAGAACCATCCTTGAGACTAATCACTTCAAGTTCTTCCAACAGCTCTTTCTGTCGTGATGTCAACTTTACCGGCGTCTCAACAACAACATGGCAAAGCAAATCACCTTTCCTCTGACTACGCACCCCTTTAACCCCTTTACCACGCAAACGGAAGATTTTTCCTGTTTGTGTTTCTGATGGGATTTTAATTTTGGCATGCCCTTCCAATGTAGGCACTTCAATATCACCACCTAATGCAGCGACACTAAAACTAATTGGAATTTCACAATGCAAATTATCACTATCTCGCTCAAACACAGCATGTGATGACAGATGTATCACAACATACAAATCACCCGCCGGACCACCATTAACACCTGCTTCGCCTTCACCTGAAATGCGAATGCGATCACCATTATCGACCCCTTCCGGTATCTTTACCGTCAGTGTTTTATGTCGTTTAATACGGCCCGTACCTTGACATGAGCCACAGGGGTTAGTGATGATTTTTCCATTACCTTGACACTTCGGGCAAGTTTGCTGGATTGAAAAGAATCCTTGTTGCATCCGAACTTGGCCATGGCCATTACACGTAGGACAAGTCTTTGGCGTACTGCCAGATTTTGCACCACTACCATGACATTTATCACAGGAGTCCATAGTCGGAATACGAATTTTAGTCTCCGTCCCACTTGCCGCCTGCTCTAGGGTAACCTCCAAGTTATAACGCAAATCAGAACCACGATGCACATTAGAACGACCACCGCCACGCCCACCAAAAATATCACCAAAAATATCACCAAAAGCATCACCAAACCCTTGCCCGCCACCTGCCCCTGCTGCATTTGCATCAACACCAGCATGACCATATTGATCGTAGGCCGCTCGCTTATTGGGATCGGTTAAAATTTCATAGGCTTCTTTAGCTTCTTTAAATGACTCTTCTGACTTGGCGTTACCTTCATTACGATCCGGGTGGTGCTTCATCGCCAATCTGCGATAGGCTTTTTTAATTGCTGCATCATCAGCATCACGACCGACACCAAGCACCTCATAATAATCGCGCTTACTCATAGTTTTCCCTGCTATCGCAAATACACATTATGTCACCCAAACCTTTACCAAAAACTCATCATCCAAAACACTTAAACGCAGAAGTACCTAGGAGGCTGTCCGAGAATAGAATGATCTACTGCGGGAAAGCTATTTTGGTCAGATTTCTCGATCATTTTCGTTAAATAGAACAACTATTCGCCTCAAATGATCGAAAAATCTGCCTCAAAACTACTTACCCTCGCTACGACCACTATTCTCGGACAACCTCCTAGGAATATTAAAAACCATCCTTAGATCCCTCTGCGTTCTGACCCGAAGTTATTTCTTATCTTTGTTTTTAACTTCTTCGAATTCAGCATCAACCACCTCGCCTTCAACCGGCTTTTCACTACTGCCAGCAGATGATCCACCACCATCAGACCCTTCACCTGGCGCTTGCTGCTCTTGTTGTTGATACATCTTTTCAGCCAGTTTGTGAGAAGCCTCAGTTAACGCCTGTGTTTTTGCATCAATTTCTTCTTTACTGTCTGACTTGATGGCCTCTTCCGCATCTTTCAATGCCGCTTCAATTTTGGATTTCTCTTCACCATCCAATTGTTCGCCATGTTCGCTTAGGGATTTCTTCACTGAATGAATCATCGCATCACATTGATTACGACTGGACACCAATTCGAATTTTTTATGATCTTCTTCAGCATTTGCCTCAGCATCTTTAACCATACGTTCAACTTCATCGTCGGATAGTCCTGAGCTAGCCTGAATTTTGATTTTATTTTCCTTGCCAGTCGCTTTATCTTTCGCTGATACATGCAAAATACCGTTAGCGTCGATATCAAATGTTACTTCAATCTGGGGCATACCCCTTGGAGCTGGCGGAATATCACTCAAATTAAACTGGCCTAGGCTCTTGTTACCAGAAGACATTTCACGCTCACCCTGAAGCACATGAATGGTCACTGCAGTTTGATTCTCATCAGCGGTCGAAAACACTTGCTGCGCCTTAGTTGGAATAGTTGTGTTTTTCGGAATCAATTTGGTCATCACACCACCGAGGGTTTCAATACCCAAAGACAATGGCGTTACATCCAGCAGCAATACATCCTTCACATCGCCTTGCAACACACCACCCTGAATCGCCGCACCAACCGCCACTGCTTCATCAGGATTCACATCCTTACGCGGCTCTTTACCAAAAATCTCTTGAACCTTCTCTTGCACCTTTGGCATGCGTGTCTGACCACCAACCAAAATCACATCGTTAATCTCCGAAGCCGTTAAGCCAGCGTCTTTGATCGCAATACGGCATGGTTCAATAGTACGTTCAATCAGCTCTTCAACCAAGCTTTCTAGCTTGGCGCGTGTAACTTTAACAGCTAAGTGTTTAGGCCCACTCGCATCAGCAGTTATATAAGGCAAGTTAACTTCTGTTTGCTGGCTAGATGATAATTCAATCTTGGTTTTCTCTGCGGCGTCTTTCAAACGCTGCAATGCCAACATATCTTTCTTCAGATCTATACCGGTTTCTTTCTGGAATTCTTCAACCAGATATTCAATTACCCGAGAATCAAAATCTTCACCGCCTAAGAAAGTATCACCATTGGTTGCCAACACCTCAAATTGATGCTCGCCCTCCACTTCTGCGATTTCAATAATAGAAACATCAAAGGTACCGCCACCCAGATCATATACCGCAATCTTACGATCACCTTCTTTTTTGTCCATACCAAAAGCTAATGCTGCTGCAGTTGGCTCATTGATAATACGCTTCACTTCCAGACCAGCAATTTTACCTGCATCCTTCGTTGCCTGACGTTGCGAATCATTAAAATAAGCGGGCACAGTTATCGTCGCTTCAGTAACTGGCTCACCCAAATAGTCTTCCGCTGTCTTCTTCATTTTCATCAGCACCTGGGCTGACACCTCTGGCGGCGCAATTTTGTTACCACGCACCTCAACCCAAGCATCATTATTATCGGCCTTGATGATACCGTAGGGCACCATTTTGATATCACGCTGCACCATCTCTTCATCAAAACGGCGGCCTATCAAACGCTTCACCGCAAATAATGTATTTTTAGGGTTAGTCACCGCCTGTCGCTTAGCTGACGCACCAACTAGAATCTCATCTTCATCTGTATACGCAACAATTGAAGGCGTTGTACGTGTACCCTCTGCGTTCTCGACAACCTTGGGTTTTCCATTCTCCATAATAGAAACACAAGAATTTGTCGTGCCCAGGTCGATACCGATAATTTTTCCCATAACTGGATCCTTTTAAAGATTAAAACTGTTTACTAATATGATCTGAAAAATGGAGACACATATTGAAATTTCAAGCATCCGGCGCTTTTGCTACCGACACTAAAGCAGGACGTAGGATCCGATCATGCAACATGTATCCCTTTTGCATCACTTGTACAACTGTATTAGGCGCAAGATCGGAATCAACCATGCACATAGCCTGATGTTGGTGTGGATCAAATTTTTCACCCTGCGGACTAATGACTTTAATACTGAATTTATCAAAAACAGTCGTTAGCTGCTTTTGTGTCAACTCCATCCCATCTTTGAAATTATCTACCGTTGCATTCTCAACCGCTAATGCAGCATCTAAACTATCCATCACCGTCAGCAACTCGGTAGAAAAATTATCAACTGCATATTTATGCGCATTAGCAACATCCATCTGCGCTCGTTTTCGAATATTCTCTGTCTCTGCTTTGGCCCGCATCCAAGCATCATGATGCTCAACCGCACGCATCTCCGCTTCCTTTAATAATTGTTCGAGGTTTGGCTGCACTTGTTCTGCAGGCTCGTCAGCAGCATTCCCTGCCATACCTGTAGAAATCGTTTCATCAGTATTGGGTATTGCTTCTGTTTGATCGGGCTGCGATTCTTGTGGATTTTGTTGATTTTCTGAGTTTTGCATTACACCTCCTAATAACTGTCCGATTCAAATGGGGATTGTCTTTAGAATTTCAAGGGCATTACTATAAATATACGAGCTAAATAATCTGCAGATATATAACATCCAAAATAGCGATGCATTTACACGCTCGACTACTTGTCCTTGTTAACAACAATGTCTTGTAACAAACTAAACCCGTTTTTATAAACAATACGAGCGGCAAGCATTTAATACACATCGATACGTCTAAATTATCAATGCCTAACTTTGCCGGTTTTTCTTTCAGGAGATTTCAACAAAAATTGTTTATTTGATTGATCTTTCGTTGTTGGTAGATTGCTAATAGAGGATTTTAGGATTATTGCTACGCTATTTAAAAAGCCTTAATGTGAACCCTTCTCTTCCTTATTGTTTTTTCCCGGTTCCTGTGCAAATGATTTACTTATATTGACTAACTCTTTCAGGCGAAAGACCACTTTTTGATTGAGGCTACCCTCAGGATATTTATTGTTTGCATCAGCTTCCCCAGCTGTTAAGTCGGTCAGAAGCGCGATAGCCTGATCAACATTCTCCACCGCATAAATGTGAAACTGCCCAGTTTCGGCAGCCGCAACCACATCCTGACGCAGCATCAAGTGCTTGACATTTGCGGCAGGGATTAGTACTCCCTGGTCACCCGTTAACCCACGCGCTGTACAGATATCAAAGAATCCTTCAATTTTTTCGTTGACCGCACCGATAGCCTGCGCTTGACCAAGTTGGTTCACCGACCCGGTCACCGCCAAAGACTGTTTGATAGGCACACCCGCCAGATTGGAAAGCAATGCGCATAATTCGGCCAGAGAAGCGCTATCGCCATCAACAATACCATAAGATTGCTCAAATGCTAGGGTGGCGGAAAGTGCCAATGGCTGATTCTTAGCATAACGTGCCGCAAGAAAAGCGGAAAGAATCAACACACCTTTCGAGTGGCTGGCACCAGAGAGCTTCACTTCACGTTCGATGTTGACAAACTCCCCTTTACCAAGCCGGCTGGTCGCAGTTATACGTATCGGCTGGGAAAAGAAAAAATTACCCAGCTTGATCACAGCAAGGCCATTGACCTGCCCCGTTACTGCGCCTTGGCTATCAATCATTAAAGTGTCCCGCAGGATTGCCTCATATAATTGATCTCTCACACGATCCTGCCGACCTATCTGCGCATCGATAGCCTGTTGTACGTCACTGCTCGCCACCACGTCATGATCAGCTTGCCGTGCACAATAGTCAGCCTCACGCAATAAATCTGTAATGCTATGCATGTGCATTGAAAGCTTTTCCCCGTCACTGACTAAACGCGCGCTGTATTCGATGACCCTTGCCACTGCATTGCGGTCATATGGCAACAAGGCATCTTTACGGGTTAGTGTCGCTATCAAGCGAGCATAAAGTAGATGCGTCTCGGCATTGCGCTCGATATGCTCCTCAAAATCTGCGGCCACCTTGAACAATTCATTAAATGCCGGATCGTGTTCCTGCAATAAATAATAGAACAAACGATCGCCAAACAGAATTATTTTGATGTCTAGAGGAATCGGCTCTGGATCTATTGACACGGTATTAACCATGCTATACATCTGCCCTAAAGATTCAATATGAATCTCGCGCGATTGTAGTGCGCGCTTAAGACCCTCCCAAGCAAACGGCTGCATGAGCACTTTGCGTACATCCAGTAATAAATAACCACCGTTCGCCCGATGCAACGCACCCGGCTTAATCAGCGTAAAATCTGTTACCAATGCGCCAAACTGTGAAATATGTTCCACTCGCCCAACCAGGTTACTATAGGTTGGATTATCCTCGCTAATAATTGCCGCGCCTGATTTCTTGTTGTTTGTTACCAATACGTTTACCTGGTAACTATTAAAACTTTGATGCGTAGCAACCGTCATACCAGAAATATTAACGGACTCTTCCTGTTTGCGAAAATTATCGACATGTTCAACCATATCCTTCTGCACAGCATCAAAATATTTCAGCACTTCGGGTAGATCAGCATAATCATCACGAAATTCGCTGAACATATGCTCAACTGTTGACAACATGCTTTCCCGGTTGAGTTGCCTAATTTGTTCGCTACGTTCTCTACGCCACTGTGGCAAGTGACTGAGGATTTTTTCCAGACGTTCTTGTAACTCACCTATAACAGCGACTATTCGCTCTTTTTCCGCTTGTGACAGTTTTTCATATTCATCCGGGGGCATCACTTCATCATTGCGAGTAGGAGAAAAAACGAATCCATCGGGTGTTCGCAACAGCGTGATTTCTTGTTTCTCAGCATCTTGCCTTAATTCCCTTATCGCATGCTCTTGCCGTTCATTGAATGCTTCATGGATCGCCTTAGCCTTGATACGGTATTCATCACTTTCAAATAGTGCTGGAACGGCACCACGCAAATAATTGACCAGTTTTTCCATACGCAGGCGCAATTCTTCGCCACTACCATGTGGTAACCTAAGTGCTTTGGGTTGGTGCGGCACGGAAAAGTTATTAATGTAACACCAGTCTGCAGGTCCGGCCTCATCACCTGCTTTCTTTTCTAGCAGTTGCCGAACTAAACTGCGCTTGCCCAAACCGGATGGACCCAGCACAAAAAGATTGTAGCCATCGTGGCGGATTCCAGAACCAAAACGTACTGCTTCCATTGCACGCACTTGTCCAATTATTTCCGTCAAATCTTCTAGATCTGCGGTAGTTTGAAATTCAAACTGTTGCGGATCGCAGGTCTGATTTAACAGCTTCGGTTCCAGTGGGGAATGATTCTTTATTTTGTTTTGAGTAAAAATAAGAGCACCTCGTTTTTTTATTCTGAAGATAGTGACAGCTATACGCAATTATATGCAAGTTGTATTTTTATAATTCACCTAAGGGCGCCTGTAAAAATTCGGATTCCTAAACAAGACAAGGCGAGAAGAAAAAATATTGATGCGACACACGGCTGATAGGTAAGCAAATATATTTTGTGAGTAACGCAGTATTGTAACGAAACGAGGTAAGTAGGCAACTCGCTTTGCGGATGCTCGCAAATATGGATTTTCAGGAACGTCCATAAAGTAAATCAACGGCTCAGCCGGTAGACTTTAGAAGTTTGACAATTCAGAGACTCAGTAGAAGTCTCCTTATCTATGAATTGACCAAAGCTCAATAGAAGAAGAAACAACCAATGAATGAACAAAGTTTGTAATATAATCCTAAATTCCTCAGTTGATCGCTACAAAAACAATCAACCTGATGAAATTACAAATAATATTTTTAATATGATAGACACCATTTTGGTGAGCCTCGCTATGATGTTTATAGCACGCTATTGTTTCATTTTTGCTGTGTTGCAATTCGTTGTAATAACTCGTTATTACTCCTCATTGCGCCTTGCCAAAAAGAAGCAATATCGCACTCTAAACACCACCCAACTGAGGATTTTAGGTTAAAAGTTTGAAAATTCTGAGGATACATTATGTAACTCTAAATACAGGCAGACTGCTAGCTTGAACCTAGAGTCCTCAGTTGATCGCTCTTCATTACTTTAATTGTCCCGTGGATATTGACTTTACACCACTAGTTTTGCTCACCAAATGGGTGAAATCGCTACGTACCCGATTATATGATTTTCAGATCTTCTGGGGGTTTGTCACGAAGCAGG
>JAJFJJ010000044.1 GCA_021774195.1 Nitrosomonas sp.
ACAACGAAGTGCAACGTAGCAAAAGATAAAGAACAGTGTGCTATAAGCATCATAGCGTAGCTCACCTTAAGGGTGTGTGGCATTTGACAAAATATTTGTTTTGTTTCATAAGACTAGATATTTCTGAAGCGACCAACTGAGGATTTTAGGTTCATTGAGAAAGAGAAAAGCCGTGTTGATTTTGCCGCATTGTGTTCAGTTTGGTGCACCTTTGGGATATCGGGTTTTTACATGACTCATAATTTTCTTATTAATCGATATCAGTAAAAGATAAAAAAGCTAGTGGGTGGTTTATCATATAAAATTAGCCCTTTACTATTACATCATATCGCCATTTATTCATGTCTTCAAAACATAACGCACAGAAAGTAGGTTTCATATCACTTGGTTGTCCCAAGGCACTGGTTGATTCAGAACAAATTCTGACTCAGCTTAGGGCTGAAGGTTACGAGATTTCACCTTCTTATGAAGATGCGGATTTGGTTGTGGTGAATACCTGTGGTTTTATTGACCAGGCTGTTGAAGAATCGCTGGATGCGATTGGTGAAGCATTGGCTGAGAACGGCAAGGTGATTGTAACCGGATGCTTGGGCGCAAAGGAAGATGGTGATGTGGTAATGAAAGCGCATCCACAGGTGTTGGCTGTAACAGGTCCGCATGCATTGCCGCAAGTGATGTCTGCCATCCATACACATTTGCCACAAGCGTATAATCCGTTTGAAAGTTTGATTCCGCCGCAAGGTATCCGATTAACTCCAAAACATTTTGCCTACATTAAAATTTCTGAAGGCTGTAATCATCGTTGTAGTTTTTGTATTATTCCGTCCATGCGTGGAAATTTGATCAGTCGCCCCATTCATCAGGTCATGCAAGAAGCTGAGCATTTGGTGGACGCCGGGGTCAAAGAGCTACTGATTATTTCGCAAGATACCAGCGCATATGGCGTGGATGTGAAATATCGTACCGGTTTCTGGCAGGGTAGACCGATTAAAACTCGGATGATGGAGTTGGCCCAAGCGTTAGGAACTTTGGGTGTGTGGGTGCGATTACATTATGTCTACCCCTATCCGCATGTTGATGAAGTGATTCCATTAATGGCTGAGGGAAAAGTTTTGCCATACCTGGATGTGCCGTTTCAGCATTCCAACACACGTATTTTAAAGGCGATGAAACGACCGGCTAGTGCTGAAAATAATCTTGTAAGAATTCAAAAATGGCGAGAGATTTGTCCCGATATTACTTTGCGTAGTACATTTATAGTGGGTTTTCCCGGTGAAACAGAAGCCGAATTTGAAGAATTATTGCAGTTCTTGCAGGCGGCGCAGTTGGATCGTGTCGGTTGTTTTGCATATTCTCCAGTAACGGGTGCAAGCGCTAATGAATTGCCAGATCATGTGCCTGAAGAGGTCAAAGAAGAACGTCAGATGCGTTTTATGCAATGTCAGGAAGAAATCAGTCAGCGGCGTTTGGCCAAAAAAATAGGTGCCAAAATGACGGTGATCATTGATCAAGTGGAAGATGGAGAAGCAATTGCTCGAAGTAGTGCCGATGCACCGGAGATTGATGGACTAGTTTATGTACGAGATACGGACAACTTGCAAGTTGGTGAGTTGGTATCTGTTGAAGTGACAGATGCTGATGCACATGATTTGTGGGCTGTTCCATCAAACCAGAGTTTATAGTGAACCGATAAATTACATTCAGGCAGGACAAATATCCTATTAAATTAAGTTCAAACTGACTATAGATTAAGTTGCTCTAGCAAATATAATGTATAGACTTCAAATTCCTCGGTAATCGCTTTATAGCATTCGAAAAAGTCGCTTGACAGCTTAGCTTGTTTCAAGAGTGATCATGCGTCTATCCAGGTAACTCAAAATACGCGTCTAGATATATTCACATAGTCTTTTAAGTTGTAAATCAATGTAAATAAAGCAATACTTACAGAAACGAGGATTGGGAGGGGCTTGTGCAATTTCGACTTTCTGGTTCCGGACTGCTCGGTTTTGGGCTACTATAATAGGATAAATCCTATCAAAAAGGGGAAAAGATTCTATGGCTACTATTAATGGAACGAGTGGCAATGACAGACTTATTGGTACAACGAGTGATGATTTAATTATCGCCAACGGCGGACAGGATAAAATGCTAGGTAATAGCGGAGCTGATATATATCAGCTGCGTTTTGGCACGCCAATTATTACACCTTTAGGTGTAACGGAGCCCTATTACACGATTAATGAAACAAACAGTGGTGACGCTTCTATAGATACCATCACAGGTGTACGTGATTTACATCAAACAAGCATTCTTGGTTTTGAAGATTTCACGCAATTTTTGCGCGCAGGTACTAACGGCCAAAATCTTATTGTTAATACAGCAGCTAAAAGACCTTCATTTAGAAGTCCTGCCATTGAGGATGGTGTAATTAAAATTATAAATCAATTCAATGTCGATATTCCAGGCGCACAAATTGAACTACTTTCTGCCGGCGGTATAACATACAACCTGGTAACCACAAATACTGGTACGGCTTCTCATGATATTCTAACTGGTTGGAAATACTCAGACGTAATTCATGCTGGTGCAGGGAATGATTACCTTTCTGGTGGTAATAGACGTGATTACCTTTACGGTGAAGATGGTAACGATACTATTTTTGGTGAAAGGGGCTCTGATATCTTATATGGTGGCGCCGGTATAGATGCAGTTTTCGGTGGCCTTGGTAACGATAAGCTATACGGTGGCGACGGAAACGATAGACTTGAAGGCGGAGAAGGTAAAGATACCATCAAAGGCCAAAATGGAAATGACCGTATGCTTGGTGGAGATGGCGATGACCATTTAGTTGGTGGTTCGGGTGATGATGTTTTGTATGGTGAAGCTGGTAATGATAAGTTAGTTGGCGGCGGTGGAAGTGATCTTTATATTGTCCATACAGCCGGCTCTGACAGCGACATTATTCTAGAAAATGATAGGGCATTTGGAACAGATACTATTCAACTACAAGGGTTTAGTTCAACGGCAGAAGGTGTTCGTAGTATAGATTTACAGATTCTTGGTGATGATTTAGTGATCACCTATGAAAATTCTTCTTTAACGCCAGGACAAATCGGCCAAATAACGATCCAGAATCAGCTTGTTCGTGGCAGATATGACGCTATTGAACAAGTTACCTTTGGTTCAGGTTCGACAGATAAAGTATTTCATATTGCTGATTTGAAAGGTGATCAATTCCTTCATAGTGTGCATTTTGGCCCTGATGAAGGTGGCGAGGATATTGTACTTGGTACTGCTGGGGCAGATCAAATCTATGCTGGTGTAGGCTTAGACCTTGTTTTCGGCGGAGCTAGTGCAGATCGTTTTATATACCATGATGAAGAAGGTAACGGTGGCCATGAAACAATTCTAGATTTTAACCTTGCTGAAGATATTCTTGATTTCACGGAAATTAAAAACTTGACTCAAGCGGATCTTACAATTGCAGAAAATAGCGATGGTAATGCGGTTATTTCTGGTGGTACATTCGGTTATGTTGAGCTAAAAGGTATTGCGATAGCTGAAGTAACAGATAACATTTTCGCGTTCAGAGACGCTCCGGCTCCAGAAGAGCCTTTGCCACCAACAGGCGACGGATATACTTTGGAAGATGCGCTTCGAGATCCAAGGTTTTCAAGTATTGATTTCAATATTTTAGAAGTTGAAGGGGATCAATTTCTTGGTGAAGAGGGTGGGCATCCGAATGATATCGTACTTGGTACAGCTCGTGAAGATGATCTTTACGGTGGCCAGGGTATTGATATTCTTGTTGGTGATGCTAGTTCGGATATCTTTGTTTATAAGGATGAAGGCACCGCAGGTGGTCATGAGCTTATTATTGATTTCAAAATAGCAGAAGACCGTATTGATTTCAGTAAGATTTTTAATCTTAGCAGAGCGGATGTAACCATTGTAGATAACGCTATTGGCCATGCTGAAATTTCTGGCGCTAGTTTTGGTTCAATTGAACTTGCTGGTGTTACTGCATCTCAACTAACAGATAGTTTATTCATTTTTTAGTCATGTTCCGTGCGCTAAAAAAACGTGAATTAAACGGACTTTCGTTAATGAAGGCCTTTTAATTAACCGATTTTCTTTGTGAAATATTTTGGTAATTTGTGATTGATAGTCTCATGGCAGGCTTAAGGTTGCTCTTGGGACATCGACACGAGTGTGGTCATTGTTTTTACGTGTCGGCTTTGCGCCAAATCATCTAGAACGCTGTATTCGCAAATATCGAATTGATAACCTACCATGTATCCTCTCAGCAAGTAAGAATAAAAAAGGTTTTTAGTTGGCCTTACGATTAGCCACGTTTTATAATCCTCATACAATTTTAATAATTACATATTTCTGAATTGTTGCTGTAGACGGCATGAAGAAAACAAACATAAAACTGTATGAATCCAAATTTGAACTTGTTGCAACCCTATCCTTTTCAGAAACTTCGTAAGTTGTTTGAGGGGATAACGCGTAATCCATCACTTGATCCCATTGATTTACATATTGGTGAACCTAAGCATGCGACACCGGAGTTTATTCGTCAGGCGATGGTGGATAACTTGGATGGACTGGCAAAATATCCGACAACCAATGGAACACTAGCTTTACGTCGCAGTATTGCAGTCTGGGCGGCACATCGTTTCAATCTGCCAGGAATCGACCCTGAAACTCAGGTTGTCCCGGTTAACGGTAGTCGCGAGGCGCTATTTTCGTTTGCTCAGGCAGTGATCGATGCAGACCGACCCGATCCAGTGGTTGTTTGCCCTAATCCGTTCTACCAGATTTACGAGGGCGCTGCATTACTCGCAGGCGCTACCCCGCAATTTATCAATACGCTACCAAATAACCATTTCAAGTTGGATTTTTCGCAGCTTTCTGATGATATATGGGCACGGACACAACTAATTTATGTTTGTTCACCCAATAATCCCACCGGTGGCGTTATGACATTGGATGAGTGGAAAATACTTTTTGCACTTTCTGATCGTTATGGTTTTATTATTGCCGCAGATGAGTGTTATTCAGAGATTTATTTTAGAGAAGGACAAGCGCCACTGGGCGCGCTAGATGCAGTACATCAATTGGGGAGAACGGACTTCCAACGCTTAGTCGTATTTAACAGCTTATCAAAACGTTCAAATGTACCCGGTTTACGGTCCGGTTTTGTAGCTGGTGATGCACAGTTATTGGAAAAGTATTTGCTGTATCGTACTTATCATGGCTGTGCGATGAATCCGGCGTCTCAAGCCACTAGTATTGCGGCTTGGAATGATGAAGCGCATGTGGCAGAAAATCGCCGTTTGTATCTGGAAAAATTTACCACGGTGATTGATCGATTATCTGGAATATTGCCTGTCCAAATGCCCGATGCTAGCTTCTATTTATGGGCTAAAACACCGATTAGTGACACAGAATTCACCAAACGGCTCCATCGAGATTATAATGTAACCGTTTTGCCGGGCAGTTATTTAGCACGTGATGTGCGAGGCATTAATCCCGGTGAAAATTTTGTGCGTATTGCACTGGTCGCACCTTTGGAAAAATGTATTGAGGCTACGGAGAGGATCAAACATCTGGTGATGAATCTTTAATTGGCACAATCAAATGTTTAAAATTAATTAGGAAAAATTATGAATGAATTACAAGCCACTATTGAAGAAGCTTTTGATCGACGTGCAGATATTACCCCACGTAATGTTGATGCAAACTTGAAAGAGTCGATAACACAGGTTCTGAATAAATTGGATAGTGGGGAATTACGTGTTGCAGAGAAGATTGATGGTGACTGGGTGACCAATCAATGGATTAAAAAAGCGGTGTTACTGTCATTTCGTATTGAGGACAACAGTTTTATCAAGGGTGGTTTTTCAAACTATTTTGATAAAGTACCTTCTAAGTTTGCTGATTTCAGCTCACGTGATTTTCGTGACGGTGGTTTCCGTGTGGTGCCGCCTGCAGCGGTTCGCAAAGGTTCGTTTATAGCCAATAACGTGGTGTTAATGCCTTCTTATGTCAATATCGGCGCTTATGTGGATGAGGGTACCATGGTCGATACTTGGGCAACGGTCGGGTCTTGTGCGCAAATTGGTAAGAACGTCCATTTGTCCGGTGGCGTAGGGATTGGTGGTGTGCTGGAACCATTACAAGCCAATCCAACCATTATTGAAGACAATTGTTTTATTGGTGCACGTTCTGAGGTCGTTGAGGGTGTTATCGTCGGTGAGAATTCTGTGATTTCAATGGGTGTTTATATTGGTCAAAGCACCAAAATATATAACCGTGAAACCGGTGAGGTTAGTTATGGCCGGATTCCACCTGGGTCAGTTGTTGTTTCTGGTAACTTGCCTTCGGCAAATAAGGAATACAGTCTTTATTGTGCAGTCATCGTCAAGCAAGTGGATGCTAAAACTCGTTCCAAGACCGGTATTAATGAATTGTTGCGTGGTATATAAAAACGCATAATCAGCCAAAAAAATCCCCGTAAAAACGGGGATTTTTTTGGCTGAATGGTTTTCAGGTATTCACGCCGTGATATACAATTTTCACCTCACGGCGAGTTGATTATCAACATTTTTTACCCCATCAGCAGTCCATGAGTGCATGTTCACACGAGTAATTTGGTCTCTATTGAGGACTGTACCTGTTAACAAGATGTCTCCGTTGTCGACCTTTAATTCAATATCCGCACCCTGTAAATCTGCATCACTTTGTATGGCATAAGTAATACGGGCATAGATCGTTGAATCATCAAAAACCGCGCCTGGTTCAGGCGTTACCCAAGACTCATGAGTTCTTTCAGCATAATTCTCACAACCACTTAATACTAGCGCACTCATGAAAAGAATCATTAAACTAAATAATTTATAACGACTAAGCATGATGTTTAATTCCTGTTATATTTTTCTGAACTGGAATCATAACGCTGCAGATGCCAGCAGACAAGTATAAAAACAAGTTGGAAGTAAACTTTGATACGGTGATAATCGTTTTGAAAATAGTAGAAGCTCCTCAGCTTGCTCCTAAAACTCACCATTTCGGGATTACAAATTGATTGTTTGCACGTGTAAACAATCAATTTGTGCCTTGAACTGACGAATTCTAGGGGCAACCAGAACAGTTACTACAATATACTGAAGGGCGCCTCTAAAAATTCAGATTTCTAAACAAGACAAGGCGAGAACAAAAAATATTGACGCAGCATGTAACTGATATGTAAGAAGATATTTTTTGTGAGTAACGCAATATTGTGACGAAATATGGATTTTTAGAGGCGCTCTGAAGAGTTGCAAATTATAGTGACTACTCTTCTATACCTTCAAAATCTTCAGCTGAGTAAGCAGAAGGTACTGGATTATCCATGATATGCCCATCAGGTGTTCTTCTTGGCTCACTACAAGCTGTTAATGCCAAGGTTGCAACGGCTGCGATTAAGAGTAAATATTTCATATTTGTTCTCCTTATAATTCTTATGGTTGTACTAATAACACCTCATTGAACAATCAACTAGGCAACGATTACTTAACTTATGGTTAAAAACTAAACCAATTCAGATTATACAAATTAGTAACCGTGGAATGTACCAGATTATCCAATTAATTCAATTGATCTTCATCAAGATGATAAGAGTCATTGCATGGCGTCCTCTAAAAAATGATCTATTTGATTAAATAACTGCTTGTCTAGGCAATCAAAATGTTGCAAATGATGATTCTTCATACCACGCAACCAAGTTAGCTGTCTTTTTGCCAATTGGCGCGTAGCAGCGATACCTTGGAAATTCATTTCAGTTAAATTAATTTTATTGTCCAAATATTGCCAAACTTGTCTATAGCCCACACATCGCATTGACGGTGACTCCAAATTTACATCGAATTGCTTGCGAATTGACTGTACTTCTTCAATTAACCCAGTGGCAACCATTGTCTTAAACCTTTCCGCAATACGTGTGTGTAAGATAGACCGTTCACTGGGTTGTAAAGCGATATTGATGATTTGGTAGGGTAGCGCGGATTGTCTTGGTTTTTTTAAAATTTCTGACATTGGCTTGTTAGTTAGATAGCAGACTTCTAATGCACGCTGAATGCGCTGACTATCAGTCGATTGAATACGTGCTGCACTTTGTGGGTCAAGTGCAGTAAGTTTGTCATGCATGGCTGGCCAGCCTTCAATTTTGGCCGTGTTTTCAATCTTAAGGCGTAGCGCTTTATCGGCAGGAGGCAATACAGAAAGTCCGTCACGTAGCGCACGAAAATAAAGCATAGTGCCGCCTGTAAGTAATGGGATCTTATTACGAGCTGTGATCTCTTGCATCACCTTAAGTGCATCAGTGCAAAATTGTGCAGCTGAGTACTGTTCGTCAGGGTTAATCAGGTTGATCAGATGATGTGGCGTTTTAGTGAGTGTCTCAAGATCAGGCTTAGCAGTTCCAATGTCCATGTGCCGATAAACTTGGGCCGAATCAACGCTGACAATTTCAACCGGATATTTTTCAGCGATTTGAAGTGCAGTGTGGCTTTTTCCACTAGTGGTAGGACCCATTAAAAAAAGGGCAAGTGGCAAATTTGGTTTGTTTTGCATTAGGGCGATTTCTATGACGAAAGTAAAAGTAATGATGTTGCCATCAAAAAGTCATTGGATATTCAGAAAAACTCAGCTAAACTCCAACTGATTCACGTAATTTAGTAACTATTCATCACATTGTGGTAACTGTTCAGATTGGCCCTAGAATTCATCAGTTCAAGGCGCAAAATGTGAGTTTACACGTGTAAATAATCATTTTGTAACGCAGAAATGATGAATTCTAGGGGTGAACTGAATAGTTTCGTAATTTATTTATTAGCAGGGACACACACCATTGAAAATTTTTGCCGCTTTAGTATTTCTCTTTATAGTATATAGCCTTGGGGCAGCACTGTATTATATGTTTAAAGATAAAAGTCAATCGTCTCGTATGGTTAAATCATTGAGTATACGGATTGGGTTGTCCATGGCATTATTTATTATTATGATGGTGTATACACGACTTGAAGCGATGTAATAGAACGCTCGTTCAGAATGAAAGTTAATTGATGAATGCCTGATTAATTTCGTTATTGGCGTGGCATGGCATTAATTAAAGATGTAGTTGTAATCGGTGCAGGCGCAGCAGGACTGATGTGTGCGATTCAGGCTGGAAAAAGGGGCCGTTCAGTTATAATCATTGATCATGCTCGTAAACTGGCCGAGAAAATCCGTATCTCAGGCGGTGGTCGTTGTAATTTCACCAACTTGTACGCTAAACCAGAAAATTTTCAGTCCAATAATCCCCATTTTTGCCGCTCCGCCTTAGCGCGCTTTACACCGCGTGATTTTATTGCGCTGGTTAAGAAGCATGGTATTCGATACCATGAGAAAAAATTAGGCCAGTTGTTTTGTGATGAAAGTGCGCAACAAATTATTAACATGCTGCGTAATGAATGCGAGGCCGTCAATATCACCTGGCAAATGTCGTCACAAGTCAATCAAGTTATTCATCACGCTGAAGAGCAAGCATCAACAAAAGACCCACGTTTCATCATTAAAACAGAACACAATAGTATCGCTTGTAATGCCTTGGTTATTGCTACTGGTGGATTGTCTATCCCGCAAATTGGCGCTAGCCCATTCGGCTATCAAATTGCCAAACAATTCGGTATTAATGTTACTAAGTTACGACCAGCACTGGTTGGGTTAACATTCTCACCTGAAGACCTGGTTGAATTTAAAAAAATAACCGGCGTATCGATTGATGCAGAAGTCAGTTGTAACAACCAATCATTTCGTGAAAATGTTTTGTTTACTCATCGCGGCCTCAGTGGCCCGGCAATTTTACAAATCTCTTCCTACTGGCAACCCGGCGCAGTATTGCATTTCAATCTCTTACCACAGCAAAATGTACAACAGATTTGTTTTGATAACCGAAAAAGCTCGTTGTTATTAACGAATTTATTAGCGCAATATTTACCCAAGCGTTTTGCACAAGCCTGGTGTGCAATGGCAGCCACCAAGTTGTCTATTGCGATAAAACCGATCAATCAATATCGTGAGAATGAACTAAATCAAATTGCAGAGAACCTGCACAATTGGCAGATAAAGCCAAGTGGGACCGTCGGCTACAAAAAAGCCGAAGTCACACTGGGCGGTGTCGACACGCACGAGTTGTCATCAAAAACGATGGAATCCAGGCAGATTCCAGGACTTTATTTTATCGGAGAAGTGGTTGATGTCACCGGTCACCTGGGTGGTTTTAATTTTCAATGGGCCTGGTCATCCGGCTATGCAGCCGGGCAATTTGTTTAACCTCAGTTTTCTCTTATGGACACTTTTAAAAAATCGGATTTCTATACAAGGTAAGGCGGGAACAAAAAATTTTGATGCAGCATACTGCTGATATGTTAAAAAATATTTTTGTAACTATTCAGTTTACCCCTAGAATTCACCATTTCTGCGTTACAAAATGATCATTTACACGTGTAAACTCACATTTTGCGCCTTGAACTGATGAATTCTAGAGGCAATCAGAACAGTTACCGCAATATCTGAAGAGTTACATATTTTTTGTGTATAACGCAGTATTGTGACGAAGCGGGGTAAGCAGGAAATTCGCTTTGCGAATGCTCGCAAATATGGATTTCTAGAGGCCATGGGTCGTGCCAACGATACCCACTTCAAAGTCATCAGCATACTCAGGCAAGTTTTCCAATGAATTTGCTAATGTGTTTCCCCCATCGTCACCAGGTGATGCATCCCCGTCATCGTTAGGTGGCGGTCCGATCTCGCCGAAATCAGGTGGTAGAAAATCAGGTGGTAGAAAGTAACCCGGCGGTATTTGAAAGCCACCAGGAGGAGTCGGCACTAATTTGGTGAAAATATCTTGGAATTCTTCGGTGGTTCCGACAGCAACTAATTCATCTTCTCCCCAATTTGTCATTGTAGAGATTAGTGTTGGATTAAAATTTTCTAGACGGGCACCGAGGTCGAGTGTGCTATGGTCGTTAATGACCTGAAGCGTTTCCGCATTCCATCCGTTCATGGTGGATGCCAGGAGCTGGTCGTTCATGCTTCCAATACGGCCTAGGGCATCAAACCCCGGTAGGGCTGCGACAGTGCTAAGATCATCAATTTCCCAATTGGACAGAACGAGCGCCAGAAAGTCTTCGTTCATATTTTGCAATCTACCGCCCATATCGAAGCTTGGTAGACTGCCGAGAAACTGGAGGTTTTCCCCTTCCCAGTTGTACAGCATGCCGCCCAGTAGTGATTCGTCCACTGCATTCAATACCGCGCCCAAATCGAAGCCATCAGCGGAGTCGAGGAATTGAAGATCGGCGACGCCGAGGTGGCTCGTGGCTTCAAGCAATTTATCGGGGGATAATCCTCCCAGAAGACCGACCATATTGCCTGGATCAAAGTTGTGAAAATGGTCTATATTGCCAAAGATATGTTGCTCGACATCGAAACTGGTGCTTAGCTGGTCGAGTGACAAGATGGCAGCAGGATTCCATGGAGCAAGTGCCTGGGAGACGAAAGCTGAATCCATTGCATCTAGCCGTTCCCCCATGTTGAAGTTGGGCAATTGGGCAAAGAAGTCCAAGCGGTTATCGCCCCACTGCGTCATTGATTCGGCTAGAATTTGGTCGGGTAGTTTATCCAGGCGGGGGCCTAAATCGAAAGCGGGTAGGTTTTCGATAAACGCTAGGGCATCGCTGTTCATTCCAGCCACCACGTTGGCGATGATGCTGTCTTCCAGTTCATTCATGGTGGCGCTTAGGTCAAAGACCTGCCCGTTATCCAGATAAGCCAAATTCGCGGCTTCCATAGTTGCCAGGGTTTCGGGATGTTCCCCGACCAGAATACCGACTTCGTCGGGGTTCATGGCTTGCAAAATATCAAAATAATTAGTCAGTGCAGTGTCTATTCTTAGCGAGGTTTCCGTTTCGAAACGTCTTAGATCATTCGCGTTCATGTTAGACAAGAGGGAAGCGAGCACCTCGCTAGGCAGGCTGGCAACGGTTAGTAGCACATCTTCACCAATAAGAGAATCGCCGTCGGGGCTGGTGGGTATACCTAACTGCCAACCTTCAGTAATGTAGTGCTCTAATGGCGTTAAGCCGGAGGCAGAAAAGTTAGGGGCGTTAGCGATATAGAAGTCTTTATCGAATGTGCTCATGTTCGTTCTCCTAATATAACTTGGATTTTAGACCACAGAATTGTAACTATCCAGCCTACTGCGGTAACTGTTCAGATTGTTTCTAGAATTCATCAGTTTAAGGCGCAAATGTGAACTTACACGTGTAAATGATCATCTTATTATGTAAATATGGTGGGTTCTAGGGGTGAACTGAATAGTTACAAAAAGTCTCCCAAAGTTAATAGATCAATACAATTGTCTTAGTTCATGCAATTTAAATGCTATGTATATTACTAAGCAGGTACTTATTAATATCAATCTTCTGGATAAATAAGTATAGGGAAACTCTAAAAACCCATATTTGCGAGCATTCGCAAAGCGAATTTCCTGCTTACCCCGTTTTGTCAGAATACTGCGTTACTTACAAAAAATATCTTCTCATATATCAGCTGTATGCTGCATCAATGTTTTTTGTTCTCGCCTTGCCTTATTTAGAAATTCGAATTTTTAGAGGCGCCCTATAGGCAAGCTTGAATATAAATAAGACCTATACTTATAATTGTATAGTAAAAATCATTATGTGCGGCTAATAATATAGTTTTCTCCTTTAGTATTCTGTACTTTTAAATATTAGTTAACAGGAGGCTGTTCGAGAATAGTGGTCGTAGCGAGGGGAAGTAATTTTGAGACAGATTTTTTGATCATTTGAGGCGAATAGCTGTTCTATTTAACGAAAATGATCGGGAAATCTGGCCAAAATAGTTTTCCCGCAGTAGATCACTCTATTCTCGGACAGCCTCCTGGTATGTTTTGCCAATTAAATGTTGCTATGTGACAATGTCGGCACCAAAAATAAGAAAGGATCAAAGGGATATGGAGAGCAAGATGTTATCTGATGTAGTGGTTGATGAGTGGGTTCAGGGTGGGCCGTTATCTATTGAGAGTCTTGTCGGTTCGGTGGTGCTAGTTGAAGTGTTTCAGGTCAACTGCCCAGGTTGTTTTATTTCTTCACTACCCAAAGCGATTCAGCTATATGAGCACTATCATGGCAAAGGTTTGGAGGTTATTGCTTTAGCTACGGCATTTGAAGATTATGATAAGAATACATTAGAGAATTTAAAGCAATTAGTTGAAACTGGGGAAGTGATTGGCGAGACGCATAAAGCATTGAGTCAATATGGGCTTCTTACTGATGGTAAGGTGCAGTGGCGATTGCCTTTTGCGGTTGGAATGGATCGTGTTGTGCCGGATAATGAACCGGTAACTGATGCGCGGGTGCTGGATTATATCTGCAAGATATTACCGGAGTTTGAAAGATTGCCGGATGACCAGAGACAAGCTGTGATCAAACAGGTTAAGCAATATATGGCGCAAAAGACGATGACTGCAGAGACATTTGAGCGGTTCTCGTTGCAGGGGACACCATCGTCTATTTTATTTGATCGTGACGGTCAGTTAAAAGATGTGTCATTTGGACAAGTTGAACATAAACAGTTCCTAATCGAACAGTGTTTGTAGAAGAGAAGCTCGATTACTTGTTTTTTAGAATATTTTTAAGCCAGCATTCAAAGGTCTGGTGGTGGTTCAAGTCATATTGCCAACATTGAAATCCAAATTGACGGCCCGCTTCGATATTTTGAGGCATGTCGTCAATGTAAACCGTCGATTCAGGGTTTAGATGATAGGTTGTGATCGCGTGCTGAAAGATTTCCGGTTGCGGTTTTAAATAGCCTATTTCAAATGAAAGGATGGTTGCGTGAAAGTATGAAAAGTTTGGGTAGGTCTGATGAATCCAGGGCCAATGCAACGCACTGATGTTAGAAATTAGAATGAGCTGATGACCATCATTGGCTAAATTCTGCACACATTGCCACATTGCGTCGTTTGCTGTGAAGACTTGTTGCCATGCTTCTCGAAACTGTGTTGCCGTGACATTATTAGCTAGGATACTGATTGCCCAGTTTGTGTAGTGTTCGGGGCTTATTTGTCCAGACTCGAGTGTGTCTTTCTGCTGGAGTATTCGTTTGATCCGCTCAGATGAATCTTTCGTGTCAGGTGGAAGTAGACGTGTTAGTGAAGATTCAAAATCAAAATCGAGTAGTACACGACCGATATCAAACAGAAAAATCATGAGAAAGGGGCTCCCCGCAAATGCCGTCAGACCATTATCTTGAACCAGAAGGTTCAAGGCGGTCACTTGCCGGATGTATCAGGTATTTCCGAAACGGAAATTCACAACAACACCACTTTAGCGTGTAACCTTTTTAAAAAAATTGGTTCAAAGAATATGGGCCTAAACTAACACCGCAGGGAACAAACGCTTTATTACCAAACAACTAATCTTTTCTAGTATTGAATCGACAATGTCATTATTTCTTTACTAGTACTTCATCAAGTTTTTTGCGCATACTTGAGATTCTACGCTTAAATTCGCTTAAATTAAAGCCATTATCGTTATTTATGATTTGTAGTTCGTGACTGATGCTAAGCGCAGCAATAATGAGAACACGTTCTGAACCAACAACTTTTCCTTCTTCTTTGATTTCTTGAATTGTTTGATCTAAATGTTCAGCAGCTTGTTGTAATTGTGGGCGCTCATCTGGAGGACAGTTAATGGTGAATTCGCGACCCATGATAGTAATATTTGTAACGTTTTCATTATTATTCATTGTCAGGTATGTTCTTTAGAAGAATTTCAAGACGACTGGCTGCTATATGAACTTTCTCAGTTAATTTCTCATTCCTTGCGCTAGTATCTGCAAGTTGTTGGCGCAGTTTACTATTTTCAATACAAGTATCTTGATACAAATGAACAAGATAATTAATCCTTTCTTCTAAAGACTTTAGTTCTGTTTCCATAGATACATTATTTTGTCTCAGTGAGCTGAAAAGCTACCTTCATGTTGTTTAATGACTATTTTAATCAAATGGCACGGGTTATAATTTACTGTGAGTGCCATCACAGTAGGGTTTGTTCGCTGTTTTTTTGCAGGTACAAAGCCAAACTGTTTTGTCTGTGTCAGCGTTTATTGCTAGTGGTGTAAATTCTGTTCCTTTATGGGATCCATCACAAAATGGTTGAGAATTACTCCGGCCACAAGTACACCAATAGTATTGTCGTCCAGCTTCTAGTTTAACCTCAATTGGTGAAAATGTTTTATTTTGCTCTGTAGGCTCAACCATTATACCCTCCAAATTTGTATTTTAGATGATCTGAGATTTTAAGATGCGTTAGCTAAAGCTTATTGTTTAGTAACTAGGAGGCTGTCCGAGAATAGAATAATCTACTGCAGGAAAGCCATTATGGTCATGTTTTCAGGTAATTTTCGTTAAATAGAACAACTATTCGCCTCAAATGACCAAAAAATCTGTCTCAAAATGGCTTACCTTCGCTACGATTACTATTCTCGGACAGCCTCCTAGTCAGTGTATTACGGTAACTGTTCTGATTGCCCTTGGAATTCATCAGTTCAAGGCACAAAATGTGAGTTTACACGTGTAAATAATCATTTTGTAACACAGAAATGGTGAATTCTAGGGGCAAGCTGAATAGTTACATTGTTTATATTGAATAATATACTTAACCAACGGTTAGTTTAAAGTTTAATCACAAGACTTTAGCCAAAGTGCGTGTATTTTTTGATTTTACACAAATAAACGCAGTGCACTTTGATCTCCAGCTATGATTTTGTTTTTCCTCATGTTCGTTTGGATATCGACCAATTGCTGCTTGCTTCTAGCGATACCATTATCACTAAGTGGGACGCGATTGTCATCGACCAGAATGCCGCCAAGGGTATTAGAGAATGTTTTGGCAAGATTCGTCATTTGATCAAATATTCTATCGCCGTTAGCTACTCTTGGGACGTCTAGTAAGAAGGTGACGCCGTGTGTAGTTAACGTTTTAATACTGTCCGGTAAGAAAGGTGCAGATTCATAGTTTGTCAGTGTGAAAAGTGTTTGACCATTATCATCACGATATCTGAATAAGCCGTCTGAATCCAATTTAAACCCTGATGCTTCAGCTAATGCGCGAATTTTTGTGCCGACAAAGGCGCCATCATCCTTACTTATAATATTAATGCCAATCATAACATCAACTTCCGCACAAAATTTATCCAAAATCACGGCTTTTTCATGTGTCGAGACAATATCCGGGCAATCTGTTGAGGCATGGATTTGTGCTGCGAAATCTTGCGCCATGTCACGAAATCTTGATAAGTTTATTTCATTAATTGGCCCGGCGCGATCAACCAATTGAAGGCATCCTTTTAAATCCGTGTAACCACCATTTAAATCGTTTACCGTTGTAATTTCTTCCCATGGCTCACGGTTACTAATTCTTCCTAACCAATAAAGTGGCTTGCCAAAATCAAATCTTTGTTGGAATAAAGCAGCTATTTGGGCACTTGGTATAACAGAGTCAGCATGAATATGAATAATATAGTTTGAATCGTCATTAAAACTTATTGATTCAGAGCTAACTGATGGAGATGGCGACGATGTCGGTGTGGAAAGATCAAGCTCGTTATCCAGCTTATAATCTTGCTGTATTAAGTCAGGTTGAGATTCAGCTAAAATACTTTTGTTTAGCTTAGGCTCGATACGCTCATTGGTTGAACTGGCAGTTTTTTTATCTAATAGCACATCGTCATGTTCATGATCAAACGCAGCTTGCATTTTGCGTTTATAGCGTAGTTGTTGTAACCAGTTAAAGGCAGCAACACCAGCTATGATGATAACACCAATGATTATCAGACTTAATTGTAAATCACTCATCTATTTCTCCCTTATCCCCAGCTGTACTTATAGATGCTATGGTAACAAATCAATTCATTTCTGGGGAGTTGATGACGCCAAATTTAATAGTTTCTTTGATGTCAACTGCGACTATTCTTGATACACCTTGTTCTTGCATAGTGATGCCAATCAGTTGTTGCGCCATTTCCATTGTTATTTTGTTATGACTAATAAATAGAAATTGTGTTTGTTTCGCCATTTTTTTTACTAATTCACAGAAACGGTTCGTGTTAGTGTCATCTAATGGTGCATCCACTTCATCCAGTAAACAGAATGGGGCGGGGTTAAGTCTAAACAATGAGAATATTAAAGCTAACGCAGTCAATGCTTTTTCACCACCCGACAGTAAGTGAATAGAGCTGTTTTTTTTGCCGGGCGGTTGTGCTGTAAGGACTAACCCGGAATCTAGAATTTCACCATCACTTAAAATCAATTTTGCTTGCCCGCCACCAAATATTACTGGAAAGATATCATCCAGATTGTTATTTACAGTGTTGAAAGTTTCTTGCAGGCGTATTTTAGTTTCATGATCAATTTGTGCAATCACATTTTCCAAGTTTCTTATGGCTTCATTAAGATCTTGTAATTGTATATCTAAATCAGTTGCACGAGTATTAATGACTGCTAATTCGTCTAATGCGGCTAAATTAACATGTCCCAGTTTGGTTATTTCGTTCTTAAGATGATTTATTTCATTTTGTAGTGTGGTGGTTGTTTTTTGTCCTAGTAGGGGCAGAAGCCTGTTTACATCTGAGGTAACCGCATCAAGTTGTTCTTCAAATCGTTGCTCTGTAAGAATGGCTGCTTGTTCTTTAAGTTTGATTTGATTGATTGATTCTCGTGTTTGCAATATATCTTGTTCACAAAGCATGCGTGCTTGATCTAGTTCGCGTAAGCATTTTGTTGTGTCTTCTAAGTCATTTCGAGCTTGATTGACAGTTTGTTCATGCGTTTTGCGCTGCTCAAGACTGTTTTGGTGCTGGTTTTCAATTGAAGATTCGTCCAGTGTCTCTTGTTCAGTCAATAGGTGATGTCTAGTTTCTTCCAGACGGTCTTTTTCTTTATTAGCGGCCTTAATGGTATTTTCAATTTCAGCAATTTTATTCTGGCATGTTTGAACGTTAAAGGTGACTTCTTGTAAGTTTTTTGTGGTTTGTTGCACAAGTAGTCGATGTTCGGATAGCCGTTGGTCTGCAGCTTGCCAGATTAACTGGGTTTGCTGAAGCTGTTGTTTAATCGCTTTAGTTTGTTCTTCATTTTGTATTAATTGGCTTTCAGCGGTGGTTTTTTGAGTTGTTTCTGCCAATAGCAAGTGTTTGATCTCTTTTTGTTCCTGCTCAATTTGGCTGTTGCGTTGATCAATCTGAGTGTTGGATTGATCGAGCTTAAGTAGGTCGATTTGGAGTTGGTGTTTTGCTTGCTGTAATTGTTGATTGTTTTGACGATGCGTGTGAATTGACTGTTGATGTTCATCGCAATGCTGTTGAGCAACATCGAGTTCACACTGTTGATTTTGTAAATTGATTTCAGTTTGTGTGAGCTCTGTTTTAATTTGTTCGAGTTCTTTCTGACGAGATAAAACGCCATGTAGTTGAGTGTCGGGGGAATAAAAGGTTAGACCGTAGCGGGAGAAAATATGTCCTTCACAAGTTACGAGTATTTCACCTTGCTGCAATTGTTTTCGTTGCGATAGTCCATCTTGTAGGTTATCAACAACATAGACATGACTGAGCCAATCATCTAGGATTGGCAATGTTTCAGCGCTGGCACATGTTATGTAGGAGAGTAGCGTTTTCCAAGTGGTATATTCTGGATGTGTTGCTTTATTAGTCGTTGAGTTGGGTTCTTGTGGCGATTCATGAATCATCCATTTTCCCAGCGGCATATCATCGATCCACTCTTGTATGATATCCAATCGATTAAACCCTGTACTGTTAAGGCGTTCTCGCAAGACTGATTCCAGGGCATTTTCCCAGTGTTTGTCAATTTGAATAGCCTGCCATAAGCGAGGCAAATCATCGAATTTATGTTTTGTTAACCAGCGCTTAAGTGCTCCATCATCGCCGATTTTTTGTTGTAATGTTGACAACGCTTTGAAGCGTGCATTCAACTGTGTTAAGGTCTGCTGCGTGAGCTGAAGTTGGCTGGCAAGTTTGTCTTTTAGCCGATTGGCAGTCAAAAGTTGTTCTTCAGTTTCTTGGATAGATTGTTTGTTTTGAACCAGTAGTGTTTCATGCTGATCTAAAGTTTGTTGCAAATCGTTCAAGGTATGATGATCTGGTTTTGGGAGGCGGCCTAACTCTTGCGACAGTCTTTCATCACGCAGTGTTAATTGTTGTATAGTTTTGTTTGCATGGTTAATATGACTTTCTTCAAGTTGGCTAGCTTGTTCAGATAACAGTAATTCACGCTGGCAATTATTTAACGCACTTTGTTTATTGATAAAGTCGTTTTCCAGTTCAGGTAATTCTTCATTCTCAGTTTGATTGTTTATTAGAATGGATTCATAGGCCTTGTTAGCTCGTTCTTCCTCGTTGTGCCAATGCGTTAATTGATCGATTGCCGTTTTTGTTTTCTGATTATTAGCACTAAGTTGTTGGTCTAGATCGGATAGCTGATGCGTCAAACGTTCTTTATTTTCTCGAATGTGTTGTCGTGATTGTTCGATGCGTGCGGTTTCTGCATTGGCCGCGTAAAGTGCGCCTTGTGCTTCTTGTAGAAGTGTTCTGTTATTTTGTTCCAGATGACGCTTTTCCTCCAGTTGCTGCATCATGTCATCTAAACGATTGCTGCTATCCGTTAACGCCGATTCCAGTTTCTGGATCTTGTTTTCTGCACGGATGCGTTGGTCTGTTGCGGCTTGTTTATTTTGTAGCCACAGGACTTGCTGTGATGTCTGTAATTGCGCGTCAAGTGTTTGGAAATGAGAAGCAACTTCTGCTTGCGTTTCTAGGTGTTCCCTTTGGTTGATTAATTCCCGGTAAATATCTTCTAGGCGAGTCATATTTTTACGTGCATCACTTAGGCGCAGTTCTGTTTCATGTCTCCTTTCCCGGTATCTGGAAATGCCTGCGGCTTCTTCGAGATAAGTTCTTAGTTCCTGAGGTTTGGCTTCGATGATACGTGAAATCATACCTTGTTCAATAATGGCATAACCACGGCCAGCCACCCCGGTTCCTAGAAAAATGTCGGCAATATCACGTCGTCTTACATGGATGCTATTAATGTAGTAATTCGAGTTTCCATCTCGTTGCAAGATGCGTTTAATAGAAATATCAGTATAACTGGCCCATTGTCCAACAATATGTCCGGCACTGTTATCAAAAATTAACTCAACACTGGCGCGATGAAGGGGTTTCCGGTTGGCGGATCCTCCAAATATGACATCTTGCATAGAGTCGCCACGTAACGCTGATGCTTTTGATTCACCTAACACCCATCGAACTGCATCAATAATATTTGATTTTCCACAGCCATTTGGACCAACAATACCAACTAATTCACTCGAAACCGGTATAACGGTTGGTTCGACAAAGGACTTAAAGCCAGCAAGTTTGATATTGACGAGTCGCAATTTTATGGATTGATAGCGGTTATAATATAAATAAGGGGTGTCTATATGGAATGAAAGTTTCTAGATAATGCCTGCTTAGAATTGTTTTTTAACTATTTTGGAAAATAGTTATTGAAAGGCGATATTGTAACTGAATTATTAAATAAGAGAATAAGTATGTCGACGCAACCAAGTAATGAGTTGGAAACATTTCCAAATCCTGTTACTAAAAGAGATTATCAAATTCATATGGAAATTCCAGAGTTCACCTGTTTATGTCCTAAAACGGGTCAACCTGATTTTGCTACTTTAATTTTGGATTATATTCCAGACAAAAAATGTATAGAGTTAAAAAGCTTGAAGCTTTATATCTGGTCTTTTCGGGATCAAGGCATGTTCCATGAGGCGGTCACAAATTTAATTCTTGATGACCTTGTAACCTTGTTAAAGCCGCGTTATTTACGCTTGGCAGCCCGTTTTTATGTGCGTGGCGGGATTTTTACTAATGTAACGGTTGAGCACCGAAAAAAAGGCTGGCAAGCCCAGCCGGCTGTTCAATTGCAGGAATTTAAGACGCAATCGAATATTCGCGAGTAGTGCTCACTACATGAAAAATAATACGTTTATTTCGAAATTCTTTAGATCTAGAACGATAGAAATACCTTAAAGAATATCGTATGAATTGACGAAATAGAATCTAACGCAAGTTTAATCTGACAGATGCTTAAAAAATGGGTAACTGTCAGATTAGGTCTGAACTGGTACAAATATTGTAATTGGTTTTTCTTTCTTGTCGTTTGCACCATTCATGCCAGACTTCACGAGCTTCTTCTGCGTTGGAAAAAGTCCATAAAACAACACCATCATCAGTCATTAAAGTTGCCATTTTATTTGGCCATTCCTTGATAAAAAAATTCATTGTGTTTTCCTTCTATTGATTGAAGACGACAGTGTAACCAAACAATATGAATGATTTGTGACGGAAATGTTAAAGTTTTATGACAACCAGACTAAGCTGAGGAAAGCGCGTTAGCCCATTGGACTAGTACTCCGTCAATATCAAGTAGACGGAGTACTAGGGGCTCGGGTTAGGGAATGTTTGATGAATTTGTTCAATACGTTGTAAAACTTCATCTGATAACGTGATGTTGATGCTTTCAATATTACTTTTAAGCTGGGTCATATTGGTTGCGCCGATAATCGTACTGGTCAAAAATGCACGGGCATTGACATAGGCTAATGCCATTTGAGCCGGATCCAATTGATATTCGTTGGCCAATGCCACATATTTTTCAGTAGCGGTTGTGGCCATTGGGTTGCTGTACCGGGTATAGTGTGGAAACAAAGTAAGACGTGCGTGATCGGGGTGTTGATTGTTGAGATACTTGCCTGACAGTGTACCAAAGCCGAGTGGTGAGTAGGCCATTAATCCAATTTTCTCGCGCCATGAGATTTCAGCTAAGCCGACTTCATAACTGCGATTCAACAGATTATAGGGGTTCTGAATGCTGACAATGCAGGGTAGTTCATACTGCTCGGCCAATTGTTTAAACCGCATGACTCCCCAGGGCGTTTCATTCGATAACCCGATGTAACGAATTTTCCCGGCTTTGATTTGGTCTGCGAGAATTTGCAGTGTTTCAATAAGTGGTGTGAGCGATGGGTCTTCTTCAGGGGTATAGCCCAATTGGCCGAAGTAATTGGTTTTGCGCTCCGGCCAGTGCAGTTGGTATAGATCAATGTAATCGGTTTGTAAACGTTGAAGGCTTGCATCTAGTGCGGTAGTGATATATTGCTGATTGAATCTTGTTTGGCCGTTACGGATATGGGGTATCCAGTCTTTTCCAGGCCCGGCAATTTTACTGGCCAGTATCACTTTATCGCGTCGGCCACGCGCCTTAAACCATTCGCCAATAATTGCTTCTGTCCGGCCGTAAGTTTCCGGTTTTGGGGGGATTGCATACAGTTCCGCCGTGTCAAAGAAATTCACCCCTTGTGAGAGCGCATAGTCCATTTGCTCGAATGCTTCATCCTGGCTGTTTTGTTCCCCCCATGTCATGGTGCCTAAACAAATGACACTGACTGCCGTACTAGAATTGCCGAGTTTTCTGTATTCCATCGTCATATGCCTAAATTAAACGCTATTGTTTATGTAAAACATCACGTAAGGCGGTTTCCAGTTCTTTAAATTTAAACTGAAAGCCTGTATCAAGGATGCGTTTTGGAATAACACGCTGACTACCCAATAACAGTTGGGACATTTCACCATATAGCATTTTAAGTGCCCATGCCGGTATTGGTAAGAAAGCGGGCCTGCGCAGCACATGGGCCAGTATTTGAGTAAATTCTCGATTGATGACCGGGTTTGGTGCGGTTAAATTAAATTTTCCTTCCAATTCCTTATTCTCAAGCAATGTTTGGCAAATCGCCACATGATCGTCAATATGTATCCATGGCATCCATTGCATGCCGTTACCCAAACGTCCGCCTAAACCAAGTTTGAAGGGGAGTAACATCGGTTGTAAGAAACCGCCACCTTCGCCAAGAACAAGCCCGGTACGTATCTGACAAACACGGACACCGTATTGCTTGGCTTTTTCGGCTTCTTCTTCCCATTGGGCACAGAGTCGGTGACCAAAATCATCGCCGCTGGCAGCAGAGGATTCATCCAGAATGGTGTCATTCTGATCACCGTAAACACCAATGGCGGAACCGCTTATCAATACTTCCGGCTTGATTTCAGCTTTTGCAATAAATTGCACCAAATCTTGGGTAATTTCTATGCGCGATTGCAGTAAAATTTTTTTACGTTCATCCGACCAAGGCTCACCAAAGATTGGCGCACCGGCAAGATTGATGATGGCATCAAATTCATATGATTTAGTTAGTGTTTTTAGCGAGCTGAGTGCGGTGACCTGATCGCCATAAATCGCATTGGCTCTGCCTGAATAACGACTAAATATAGTCAGTGAATGTCCTGCTGCCAACAAGGCAGGGCACAATGTGTGGCCAATAAACCCGGTGCCGCCGGTAATCAATATTTTCATCTGAATTCCCTCTGGTGAACCGTCGATATTTTCGATCTTTTGTTTTGTTCTGAATAGACTATAGTCGACGTCAGTCCCCATGTCCATGCTGCTGAGATGGATTGGTAAACGGATTTTTATTAATCCTTGGTTGAATAGCGCTTAGCGGATGATTGGGGATAGTTGCGGTAAACTGTATAACGTATCGTTTTATTGTATTCTTTGCTGAACACAAATATATGGCCATTATTCTTCCTGCGCTCCATTCTAAAAACTTAAAACTGACTCCGGGCGAACGGCGTTTTGGGACATGCCTATTGCGTCATTTAGAAGATGATTATCATTGCTGGGTTAATGTGCCGGTCGGACCAAAACAACGTCGTCCAGATTTTATTGTATTGCATCCGGGGCGTGGTGTTCTGGTGCTGGAAGTAAAAGACTGGAAGTTGCCGACGATTCGGCAAATGGACCGTTTGACGGTAGAGATTCATACGGATTTTGGCGTGAAAACAGTGATGAATCCGTTAGAGCAGGCGCGTTCCTATGCAATTGAGATTAAAGCGTTGCTCGAGCGTGATCCATTGCTAGTGCGGCAAGATCAAGGTCGTTACCATGGGAATTTGTTGTTGCCTTGGGGGTTTGGAGTGGTGCTTACTAATATCACTCGTAAACAGTTTGAGACTGCACAATTGGGGCAGGCAATTCCGGGTGATAAGGTTGTTTGTCAGGATGAAATGATTGAATCAATTGATGCGGAAACATTCCAAGAGCGCTTGTGGGCGATGTTTATGTATAGTTTTGGTGGTATTCTTTCGTTAGCGCGAATTGATCGAGTACGCTGGCATTTATTTCCTGAAATACGTATTCAGCAAGGTCATTTGTTTGATTCAACTAATGGCGATCAGGTTGGTATGCAACAGACTATCGCTAAAATGTTGCCGGATATGGTTAAGGTGATGGATCTGGAGCAGGAGAAATTGGCCAGGAACTTGGGTAATGGACATCGTTTGATTCATGGTGTTGCCGGGTCGGGAAAAACTTTGATCCTGGCTTATCGAGCGATTTATCTGAATCAATCAAATTTGGGAAAACCTGTTTTAGTACTTTGTTACAACAAGACGCTGGCGGCAAAATTGAAGCAATTGTTGATGGAACGGGGGGCAGGCGATCGTGTACAAGTGCGCCATTTTCACGGTTGGTGCAAAGATATGTGTGATCTTTATCAGCTGAGCTTGCCGGTTGATCAGCAGCAAGCGATATGGGAGCGGCAAGTGGACGCAGTGATGACTGGTTGTGAGAAAGGTCGCGTCCCAAAAGCACAATATGCCGCGATTTTGATAGATGAGGGACATGATTTTAGGCCGGAATGGTTTAAATTGTTGGTACAGATGATAGACCCACAAACCAATTCGTTGTTGTTGATGTACGATGACGCGCAAAATATTTATGGCGGTGCCAAACAACGTTCTTTTACTTGGTCTAGTGTTGGTATACAAGCAGCAGGGCGCACCACCATTCTTAAAGTAAACTATCGAAATCCTGTTGAGGCACTCGATTTTTCGTATCGATTTGCTTCGGCTTACCTAGATCAGACTGATAAAAATGAAGAAACACCGCTACTTCACCCAGAGTTTGGTGGTCGCAAAGGTGCTAAGCCTGAAGTGAAACGTTTGCCCAATCAAAAGCAGGCGTTAGATTATATCGCTTGTTGGCTTAAGAAGCTTGCCGATACAGGTGTTCCTTTTCATCAAATGGCTGTGTTATGTCGATTCAATGCGCAAGTAACGAGAATAAGGCAGGGATTGATCAACAAAGGACTGGTTGTGGAATCTGCTCAAGCCAATAGCCGGTTTGATCCGGCGCAAGACTCGATTAAGATCCTGACTATGCATTCGAGTAAAGGGTTGGAATTTAGTGGTGTGGTGATTCCCGATTTGGGATGCATGCCTTATGCAAAAGCCGCGCTTGAGGACGAAGCACGATTACTTTATGTTGCACTGACGCGTTCAACTGAAAAGATGCTGGTGACTTATCACAGTCAAAGTATATTTACGCAACATTGTGAGAAGCTTAGTGGTTGAACCTAAATTCCTCAGTTGATCGCTACAAAAACAATCAACCTGATGAAATTACGAATAATATTTTTAATATGATAGACACCATTTTGGTGAGCCTCGCTATGATGTTTATAGCACGCTATTGTTTCATTTTTGCTGTGTTG